>CAADGJ010000026.1 GCA_900696505.1 uncultured Nitrosospira sp. | reverse complement strand
GTGACGGCGTAGTAGTCCGGGTTCGTCCGGCTGATGCCGGTATGCCCCAGCACAATCGTCGATTGCGTGAGATCCTTTTCGATCAACTGCACCATTTTCCGGTCGATCGGCGTCGGCTTTTTAAGCTGGTAGGGCGATGGCGCGCCCTTCTTCCACGAGCCAAAGTGGGTTTGTACCAATGTGGCTGCTTGTTCCTGCGTCAGGTCCCCGACAATGACCAGAATCGTCTGGTTCGGTAAATATTCCCGCGCGTGGAACTGCTGGACATCGGCCACGGTGATTTTGTTCAGCGTGTCCTCGGCGCCATGCGCCGGCCAGCTATAGGGATGGCCATGGAAAATCAATTGATGAAAGGCCTTCATGGCCACATTGCCGGGATCGTCGTCATCGCTGAGAATTTCACCGAGGATCTGGGTGCGAACCCGTTCGAATTCCTGTTTATGGAACGCGGGATGCTGCAACACATCGGCGAGGAGGGCAAACCCAAGGTCCGCGTCTTTTTTCAGCACGCGCGCAGATGCGGTGGTGAAATCTTCCGCCGCATGGGCTTCAAGAGAGCCTCCCACGAAATCGATCTGCTCAGCAATCTGCCGGGATGTTCTGGTTTGAGTGCCTTCGTCCAGGAGGCTGGCTGTGAGATTTGCCAGGCCCGCTTTATCCGGCGGATCTTGAGCCGACCCCACCTTCACCAAGGCATGAATTTCCACCGTGGGAAGAAAGTGTTGTTCAAGAAACAAGACGGTCATGCCGTTTGCCGTCACGGAGCGGCTCGGAACGATGTCGGCGGCCTGTGCTTGTGTGCTCGGCAGAGAGGCAAACAGCAGGAGGAGTCCGAGAAAGAACCGGCCTGGTGACCGGTGGCGTCGGGGTGAATGCGGAACCTGTCGTCGCATCATCTATGTGCTCACTGGTGCGGTTGGGCCGGCGACGCCGATTGAGTTTGCGGCGGGAGCGGAATCAATGTCCCGGTGGTGCGCATATCGGCGGCCAGATATTGCGAGGCAACACGCTGGACGTCCTGTGGCGTGACGGCACGGGTACGTTCGACGAACTGACTGACTTTACGCCATCCAGCCCCGATTGTTTCCGCTTCTCCCAGCAACATGGCCTGGCGAAAATTGGAATCCTGTTCGAAAATGTGGGCGGCTTCGATTTGGTTTTTGGCGCGTTGGAGTTCGAGCTCACTGGGTGGCTCCGTTTGCAGCCGCTGAATCTCTTTCAGTACCGCGTCCTCCACAGCTTCGACTTTCTCGCCTGGTTTCACGACCGCATAAAAATAAAATAAGCCAGGATCGGCCTGCATCAAGCCGTAATCCGCGCCCACAGCCAAGGCGGTCTTCTGTTCATAGACGAGACTTTGGTACAGCCGCGCGCTCTTTCCGTGGGACAAAATCGACTCGAGCACGTTCAACGCATAGGAATCGTCGCTCGTGTAGTTAGGCACCCGGTACCCCATCATGACAAAGGGCACTTGGGCTTCGCGTTTCAACAGAAACCGTCGCTCGCCGTGCTGCGCACCTTCGGTGACAGTCAGGGCTTTAGGCGAAGGACCTTTGGGAATCGGTTCAAAGAGTCTGGCAATGACGGGAAGGAGCGTCTCAGCCTTGATGTCGCCGACGACGAGCAGGGTCGCGTTGTTCGGCGAATAATACGTATCATAATGGCGCTGAAGATCGTCCAGGCTCATGGCATCGAGGTCGGAAAACCACCCGATCACCGGCCAATGATACGGATGGCTCATGAAGGCTTGTGCGAAGAGCGCTTCGACCAGCGCGCCCTGGGGATCATCTTCATTGCGAAGACGACGTTCTTCCTTGACGACTTCCCGCTCGGTTTTGAATTCGTTCGCATCAAGAATCAGCCCCTGCATCCGATCTGCTTCAAGCTCAAGGGCCAGGGTCACGCGATCGGCGGCCAGATTTTCAAAGTACGCGGTAAAGTCCTGACTGGTGAAGGCGTTGTCCATTCCGCCGTTTTTGCGGATGAGGCGGGAAAACGTCCCCTTGGGATATTTCGCGGTGCCTTTGAACATCATATGTTCCAGCATGTGCGAGAGCCCAGCGCGGCCCATCACCTCATTGCGGGAACCAACCTTGTACCAGACCTGCACAGTCGCCACGGGAGCCTTCGGGACCTCCACGAGGATGACCTTCATGTCGTTGGACAGCGTGAACTCTTTCGGCTCGACGGCATGGGCGGTGGAACTCTGGCTGGTGAACAGCAGGAGGCTTAGAAGCGAACAAGCAAATACTGAATGGCGAAGCAGGGATGATCTGTGGGATGTGCTCGGCTTAGGCATGTACGAAGATCATGCTAACAACGGGTCTGAATCTGTGTCAAGGTAACCGGGACTTGCGGCATCTCGATTCGACCCAACTGGCCGCAGGCGCCCAGGACATCGCGACCGCGACTGCGCCGCAGGTACGCATCCACGTGGCCCCGGCGCAGGATGTTCTGAAACTGGTCAATAGCGGCATCCGACGGGCGTCGATAGGGACTGCCGGGAAAGGGATTGAAGGCGATCAAGTTGACCTTGCAGCGCAGACCGCGCAGCAGTTTGATCAATCGCGTCGCATCCTCAGGCCGATCGTTCACGTCCGCCAGCAGGACGTATTCAAAGGTAAGGCGATCGCGTTCAGCCAGGGGATAGTCGCGGCAGGCGGCCAGCAGGGCCTGGAGCGAATGGAGCCGGTTCGCGGCCGGCATGATCTGGTGGCGCAACTCATCGGTGGTGGCGTTTAATGAAATCGCCAGATTGACCTTCAAGGGGGCCACCTCTTTGATTCGCGACGCGAGACCCGCAGTGGAAATGGTGATCCGGCGACCCGACAATCCGAGTCCCCATGTTTGATTCGTCAGGCGTGTGACCGCGTCGGCTACGGCGTCGAGGTTGGCCAGCGGCTCGCCCATTCCCATGAACACCAGGTTCGTCAGGCGTTGGTCGGCTTCCAAATGGTCCTGGGCTATCAGGACCTGGTCGAGGATTTCATGGGCGCGGAGATTGCGCGTGAGCCCCATTGTGCCGGTCAGGCAGAATCCGCAATCCAGCGTGCAGCCGACCTGTGTGGAAAGGCACAGTGTGAGGCGGTCTTCGTCGGGAATGAGGACGCATTCGATCTGCTTCCCGTCAGTCAGCGTGAGCACAAATTTTTTCGTGCCGTCCTGCGAGGCAAAGATGTGGACATCCGTGGCGCGCTCGATACTGCAGGTGGACGTGAGATGCTCACGGTCCTTCTGCGAGAGGTTGCTCATGTCGGCAAAGGTGCGAACCCTTTCCTGATAGAGCCAGCGAAGCATTTGGGAGGCGCGATAGGCCGGCCAGCCCAACGAGGCCACGAATGCGGCCATGCCCGGTTCGGTCAACGCTAGCAGGTTATGACGTGTCGCAGTATGCGAGAGCATGACGGAGCCTAGCACAGGGAAAAAACTTGTGACAAGCAAGGCGAACCTGGTCGCGTTTATACGGCGTTACGCTATAATGG
The DNA here is from genome assembly GCA_900696505.1 of uncultured Nitrosospira sp. Lineage (GTDB taxonomy): Bacteria > Nitrospirota > Nitrospiria > Nitrospirales > Nitrospiraceae > Nitrospira_A. The sequence goes on along the minus strand of CAADGJ010000026.1, from coordinate 31,192 downwards.
TGTCGGTTCACCTTCTGCTCAGGGGCATTGTGCGCGGACTTCCTTGGCGGACCAGTGTAGCGGCATTCGCCGTGTGTCTTTTTCTGTCGAGTGTATTCTTGACGGCGACAGCGGAGTCCCCTCGTCCGTTGCCGGTGCTTCCTTCTCTCTGTGTCTCCGCTGAAGATTGCTTTCGTTCCGCCCTCGCCGTCAATGATCGAACCGGTTCCCCCGCCCAGCGGGAGCAGGCGACGGCGCTCAAAATCGACCAACTGCGATCCGTGATGGAGTTGTTTCCGGCGACTCCATGGGCTCCACGAGCTCGGGTCGTGTTGGGCGTCCTGCTCATCGAGCGAGAACCGGCGGAGGCCACCAAACTTCTCCGGGCCGCTCAGCCGGAATTGCCCGTGATCGACGATTATTTTCGTCTCTGGATTGCGGAGTCGTTGTCGAAACAGAACGAACCGATCCAAGCGGCCGAACTGCTGGAAACGATTCCCAAGATCGTGCCCGATTCAAACCTGATCGCGAAGGCGGCCTATCGCACCGGAGAGGCCTGGTATAGCGCGAATGTATGTTTCCGCGCCGTTGATTGGTTGGAACGCGCCGTGGCGCTAGCGGATAAGGATCAGGCGGCTCCGATGGCCTTATCCCACCAGGCGGACTGTCATCTTCGCGAGAACCGGCTGCCGGAGGCCCGCACGGCGCTGAAACAGCTCTGGCTCCGTTATCCCCAGTCACCGGAAGCCCGCGACGCGAAAACGCGATTGGAGGGCGGTCTAGGGGGAGAGTCTTGGCTGCCGACTGCCGAGGAATATTTGATTCGAGCGCAGGCATTTCTTGGACTCTCGATGCAAGCCGAGGCCGTGGAGGAGTTGCGGCGGTTTCTCTCGCTGGCTCCCGGGCATGCCCGCCGGCATGAGGCTCGCCTCAAGTTGGGAGTCGCCTATGTTCGGCTCAAACAATATGACCAGGCCCGTGAAACATTCCGCGGTCTCGTGGCCGACCGAGTGCAGGAATCAGCGGAAGCCACGGTATGGTTGGCCCGGGTGTATTTGCGACAAAGTCTTGGCGACAAACTCATCGAATTGGCCCGATCGGCGGCTCAGGGTCCTCTGGCCGGTGACCAACGAGCGATGGTGCATCTGTTTGCCGGCGTGTGGTTGGAGGATCAGGGCAAGTTCGATGAGGCGATCGGCATGTTCCGGCAGGTCGCGAAGCTGGGGGATTCGGCCAGCCAACGGGCTGAAGGGCTCTGGCGGGCCGGGTGGGCGCAATATCGGACCGCCCGGTATAAGGATGCCGCGGAGACCTTCCGTGCCGTTGTGGAGTTGCACGTCAATGGCTTTGAACCTCAGGCGATGTATTGGGCAGCGAGGGCCGAGGAGCATGGGAAGAACGCGAACGTCGGAGACCAATACGCGCGGGTCTGTCAGCGCCATGCCTATAGTTATTATTGCCAGCTCGCTGCGCGACGAACGTCGATACCGGCGAACCAGCCGGCAGTGGGATCGGTTGAACGGCCGGTCGGGGAAGAGATCGAACGGTTGCCGGAAAATCGGCGTCCCGAAATCGAAAAGCACGCGGTGTATCAGCGGGGAATCGAGCTTAAAATCCTGGGGTTTGCCCAGGACGCGGCGCGGGAGCTGGGAGCATTGACCGAGCAGTACAGTCGCGATCAGGATGTGCTGCTAGCCTTTTCAACGATGCTCAGTGAAGTGGGGGCGTATCATCCGGCCTTACGGGTAGCGAAAGTGCATTTTCGTGAAAAGTTAGAGCGAAGTGGCTTGCCGACGGCACCGGCCCTATGGACTATCGCCTATCCCACTGGCCTCGTTCCAACGATCGCCGCCCAGGGCGTGACCGGCGTCGATCCCTATCTCGCAGCCGCTATCATCCGGGAGGAAAGCCAATACGATGAAAAGGCGGTCTCAGTGGTGGGGGCGGTTGGCTTGATGCAGCTCATGCCGGTGACAGCCAATGCAGTCGCGCAACGGTACGGATTCCCGACGGTCGGCCGGGAAGACTTGTTTGACCAGGAGACGAATATCCGCCTCGGAGTGCGGTATCTGGGGCAATTGATTGAGCAGTACAGCGGCAATCTTGCCCATGCGGTCGCGGCCTACAATGCCGGCCCGATTGCCGTGAACAATTGGATCGCTGTACATCGGGGACGTGATCAAGACGAGTTCGTGGAGCTCATTCCGTACCAGGAAACGCGATTGTATGTGAAGCGGGTCTTGCGCAGTTACGGAGAATATCGTCGGCTCCACGGCGCGTCATGATGAGACCGGTTTTCTTGACAAGGGGGCATGAACTTTCTATATTTCGCCCCCATTAACCACCGTGTGTGACCATCACTTTGAATGAGGAAATACCATGACTTTAGATCGTCTCGATGCGCTGGAAATTCGAATTCGTGATCTCGTGAAGCTGGTGCAGGATCTCAAGCGGAAGAACACGTCGTTGGAGGACGAGCTTCGCCTGGCGCGTGAGCGGGTCGCGGTGCGCGATGATGAAAACCGGCGCTGGGAGCAGGAACGTCTCGATATCCGGTCCCGGATCGAAAAGGTGCTCGGCGAAATTGATTTGCTGGAGTGCCTGGATGAACCCAAGGAGGTGGCGTTTGACTAAAACCATTGACGTGGAGATCTATGGCCAGCGGTATACCGTGAATGGTGAGGCCGACGAATCCTACGTGAAGCAACTCGCCGAGATTGTTGATAAACAAATGAAACAGGTGGCGGCCGGTATGCGGTCGGCCACCCCGGCCAAATTGGCCGTGCTTGCCGCCTTTAATCTTGCCCATGAGTTAATGGAATCGGAGCGGAGGTTTCGGCAGGATGAAGCCGATGCCGACCGCCGCGTAGCCTCCCTCATGGAGTCGATCGATCAACAGATGCCGTCCATCTTGTCGCGTTGAGTTTCACCTTGCTTTCACTGCACTCCTTTGTTATCGTTTCTTCGTTGTGTTGACCTGAGGGTCAACAAGAGCAGGAGAGGAAAGGACGCTTCGAATAAGGACGGAAAATCTGACGACGGTATTTGAGCTCTAAACATATGGAATCGCTGGTTTTTGTGCTGCTGTTCAGTGTGGTCGTGATTGCATGGATGAGTCAGGGGGCTCGGCCCTATGTGCCCGTGCGACAGGTGTGTCATCAACCAACGCCGATGTTGGAGAACCAGAGGCTCACCAGGATCTGGGGACATTCCCCGTGGCTTGAATATGCAACAGTTCGAACAAGGCGGCTCGGCTCTGTTCGTGCGCGAGCTGACGTAAGAAACGATCTCGGTCGAGGCCGACCACGCCTCTACTTGGACTAGCAACGGCGATTCCGCACTTCGTGTTCCACTGGCTCAAGTAGTCAGGTTCCTTCCCGTCCAGCTATTCCTTCGCTTCCTGCTCCCTTTACCACTGGCTGCGATTATTTGCAGGGTGACAGTGTGCCTGTCCCACTGCCGTAAGGGAGGTGGTTCCCATTTCTCTCAGCGTTGTAGCGTACATTTTTATCGGGTTACTTGGAGCGGTCTTGGGCGCCGGTCTGTATGAAGTGTTGCGTCGCCGGTCTGCCATTACACGACGGGCCGAGGCTGAGGACCAGTCCACGCAGATCGTGCAGTCGGCCCAGCGTGAAGCCGAAAACCTCGTGAAAGAGGCCAAGCTTGAAGCCAAGGACCTCGTGTTTCAAGCACGAATCGAGCTGGAAAAGGAACAAAAAGCGAAGCTTGCCGAGGTCTCGAATGTGGAGCGGCGGGTGTCTCAGCGCGAAGAGGGGCTGGACAGGAAAGTCAGCCTGCTTGAGAAGCGTGATCAGGATGTGCTCAAGCGGGAGCAGGATCTCCTGAAGCGGGAAGAGGTGCTCTCGCAGAAAGATGCAGCCTGTGCACAGGCGCTCAAGCAGCATCGCGAGGCGTTGGAGCGGGTGGCCGGACTCACTGCCGAAGAAGCCAAGCGGCAATTGATTCAGGAGATGGATAGTCAGGCTCGCTTGGAGGCTGCTGGTTTAGCCAAGCGGTTGCTCGAGGAAGCGAAAGAAAACGCGGATCGTGAAGCGCGGGAGATCATCGCCTCTTCAATTCAGCGCGTGACCCGTGATTATGTGAACGAGGCCACGATTTCGGTGGTGCCGATCGCCAATGATGCCATGAAGGGCCGGATTATCGGCCGTGAAGGGCGAAACATTCGCGCTATCGAGGCGGCCACGGGTATCGATCTCATTATCGATGAAACGCCTGAAGCCGTGATTATCTCGGGCTTCGACCCCCTTCGCCGCGAAATTGCCAAGGTGTCGCTCGAGCGGCTCATGCACGATGGCCGGATTCATCCGACCCGCATTGAGGAAATCGTCGAAAAAGTAAAGGTCGATATCGAGAAGCTGATGATCGAAGAGGCGGAAAAGGTCATCTTCGAAGTCGGCTTGTCGGATTTCCATCCCGAGTTGGTCAAGGTGCTGGGACGGCTCAAATATCGAACGAGCTACGGACAGAACAATTTGTACCATGCGCGGGAGGCGGCCTACATTTGCGGGATCATGGCCTCCGAGTTGAAACTCGACGTGAAACTCGCTAAGCGAGGGGCGCTGTTGCACGATATCGGCAAAGCGGTGAGTCACGAGGAAGAGGGGCCGCATGCCATGCTCGGCGCAGAGATCGCCAAGAAATACGGCGAAAACGCCAAGGTGGTCAATGCCATTGCGGCGCACCATGAGCAGGTGGAGCCTATTTGCCCCGAGACCGTGCTGGTCGCGGCGGCGGAAGCGCTCTCGGCGGCGCGTCCCGGCGCTCGTCGTGAAGCGTTGGAGTCCTACGTGAAGCGGTTAGAAAAGCTAGAGTCGCTGGCAACCGTTCACAAGGGCGTACAGAAAGCCTATGCGATTCAGGCCGGACGGGAAATTCGCGTGATCGTCAAGCAAGAAGATCTCTCGGATCCGGAATGTTTCCAGCTCTCCCGGGATCTGGCCAAGAAAATCGAACAGGAACTGACGTACCCGGGGCAAATCAAGGTCACGGTGATCCGGGAGAGCCGGTTCGTCGATTTTGCGAAGTGAGCGACAGCGTATGAAAGTCCTGATGATCGGAGATATCATGGGCGAGCCCGGACGACGGTCCGTGGCTCGCCTCCTACCGAAGCTCATTGCCAATCATTCCATCGATGTGGTCGTCGGCAACGGCGAGAACGTGGCCGGTGGATTCGGCATTACGCCTGATCTGGTGGATGATCTCTTTGACCTCGGGGTTTCAGTCATCACCACAGGGAATCACGCCTGGGATAAGAAAGAAATTTTAGACGTGTTTCCTCGGGAACCGCGTCTTCTGCGGCCTGCGAACTATCCCGCGGGGGTGCCCGGGCGAGGTAGTTACATCTTCACGACGCCGGGCGGGGAGTCGCTGGGGGTTCTCCATCTCATGGGACGGGCGTTCATGCCGACCATCGATTGCCCGTTTCAAGTTGCCAAACGGGAAGTCGAGCGACTCAAGTCGCAGGTGTCGGCCATCGTGGTTGATATGCATGCCGAAGCCTCGTCTGAGAAGATGGCGATGGGACACTACCTTGATGGGCTGGTGACGGTGGTGGCGGGAACTCATACGCACGTGCAGACGGCGGACGAGCAGATTCTTCCCAAGGGAACGGCCTACATCACCGACATAGGCATGACCGGTCCGTTACATTCGGTGATCGGTATCAAAAAAGAGCTCGCGATTGAAAAGTTTCTCACGGGGATGCCGCGCCGGTTTGAGGTGGCGTCGGGCCCGACGGTGTTCTGCGCCGTCCTCATTGACCTGGATGCCACCCTCGGCAAAGCGGTGTCGATCGAACGTATCCGAGTGATGGATTGATCTGTCCGCTGACTTATTCCCTTCCGCTCGGTGAGCCATGACCGGGCACAATCTTGCGCTGCCATTGCTGCTGTCCGTGTCCGATGTGACGCGGCTCATCCGGGAGTCTCTGGAAGAGCAATTTCAGGATGTCTGGATCGAGGGCGAAATCTCGAATCTTCGTGCGCCGTCTTCCGGCCACCTCTACTTCACGCTGAAAGATAGCCAGAGCCAACTTCGCGGCGTGTTGTTTCGGTCCGGAGCCTTGCGGCTGCGGTTTGCCTTGCAGGAAGGCTTGTCTGTCATTGCGCGCGGGCGCATCTCCGTCTACGAGCCCCGTGGCGAGTATCAATTGATTGTCGACTCGCTCGACCCCAAGGGCGTCGGTGCGTTTCAACTGGCATTCGAGCAGCTCAAGGAGCGGTTGTCTCAGGAGGGATTGTTCGATGAGGCGCGCAAACGGAGGTTGCCATCATTTCCTTCGACGGTCGGGGTGGTCACCTCGCTGACCGGTGCAGCGATTCGGGATATTGTAGCCGTGCTTCGCCGCCGTTGCCCCACCGTCAATATTCTCATTGCCCCGGTTCCTGTTCAGGGCGAAGGCGCCGGGGCGTCCATTGCCGAGGCGATAGACGTCTTGAGTGAAATGCCGCAGGTAGAGGTGCTGATCGTCGGTCGTGGCGGCGGCGCGTCGGAAGATTTGTGGGCGTTCAACGAAGAGGCGGTGGTTCGCGCCATTGCTCGATCCAGGGTTCCGGTGGTCTCGGCTGTGGGGCATGAAATCGATGTGACGCTCTCGGACTTTGCCGCGGACCACCGTGCTCCCACGCCCTCTGCGGCGGCTGAGGCGGTGGTACCCGTATTGGCCGAGATCATGGAACGGTTGGATGAATTGGCCCGGCGTTTGCGCCGCCTTGTGGATACCATGCTGCAGATGCAGCGGCACCGGTTTGAGCGATCGCTCAGCGTGTTGGGCGAGACACGGTTCCGGATACAGGCGCAGGCTCAGCGGCTCGATGAATTGCAGGATGGATTAACGAGGGCCTTGACCGCACAGCTGACGGTGCTGCAGCGCGAACTGGTGGAGCGCCGACACCTCTTGCTTGCGCAGGGACCGCGCAATCGGATTGAGCGGTTCTTGGTGGTCATTCCTCAGCTCTGCAAGCGCTTAGAGCAGGAGGCTCGCCGCGGGCTCATGTCCAGGCGGCAGTCGGTGGCCATGCAGATGGCCGCGCTCGATGCGCTCAGTCCGTTAGCCATTTTACAGCGCGGGTTCAGCATCGTTCACACGATTTCTAATCGGAAGGTCTTGCGCCGGGCCTCCGAGGTGACAGTCGGAGAGGCCGTTGAGGTGACACTCGCCGAAGGACAATTGGTTTGTCAGGTCGAGAAGGTCATGCCCTCGTCGATATCTTGACCCGACCAGGAGCGCAGGCAATAATGTTTTGATTGACGGATGAGCAAAAGGGAGTTGTCGTGGCTGCCGTAAAATTCGAATATGCGATGGCGAGATTGGAGACGATCGTCGCCGAACTTGAAAAGGGAGACCTTCCTCTCGACGATTCACTGAAGATTTTCGAGGAAGGCATTCGGTTGTCGAAGACCTGTCTGAAGATGCTGGAGGACGCCGAACGGAAGGTGGAGATTCTGGTGCAAGAGAAAGACGGCAAAAAGCGCATTCAAGCGTTTTCTCCCGGTGAGGATGAGTTGGAGAACCCACAGTAGTCGTTTGGCTCTACGCGGGCCACGATGTGGCCTGCCCATCATCGTCGAACCTCCTCTCACACGTATGACTCAGAAACCTCGACCAGAACGGGAACGCCTGGATCGTGCCCTGGTCAGCCGTGGGCTTGTATCCAGTCGTGAGGATGCAGCCAGATTGATCCTGGCGGGGCTGGTTCGTGTGGATGGCATCGTCGTCGACAAGGCGGCGAAACCGACAATGCCGGGTGCGCTGGTTGAAGTGACCGGGCCCGGATCACCCTACGTGGGGCGTGGAGGAGAAAAGCTGGCCGGCGCGCTGAATCAGTTTCAGGTCGATCCGAGTGGAATGGTCTGTTTCGATGTGGGATGTTCGACGGGAGGGTTTACCGATTGTCTGCTGCAGCGAGGCGCCACCCGTGTGTATGCCGTCGATGTGGGGTACGGTCAATTTGAGTGGCGTCTTCGGCAGGATCCGCGAGTGGTTCTTATGGAGCGGACCAACGTGCGGTACCTCGAGCCGGGTGCCATCGCGGAGCCGATCGATCTGATCGTGATCGACGTCTCATTCATTTCCCTCACGCTTGTATTGCCTGCGGTCGTTTCCCATCTTGCCGCGTCCGGTTCCATTATCACGCTGATCAAGCCGCAATTTGAGGTGGGGAAGGGACTGGTTGGCCGGGGAGGGATTGTGCGGGACGACGCATTGCGAGAGTCGACGGTGGAAAAGGTGGTGTCTTGTGCGGCGCAACTCGGCTTGCAGTCGGCAGGCCGCATGGATTCTCCGATCGAGGGCCGCAAAGGCAATCGCGAATTCCTCGCATGGTTTCAGCGGAAGGCCTGAATCCGGCCCCGTAGGCCGTCGCAGGATGGTCCTGGCCAATGGCCTTCTGGCAGGGGCAGGACGAAAACACTTTGAGGAAGCGGACAGAAGGTGTAGGCTGAGTTCCGATACAGTCCGGATGCTGTTGTTACGGCTGATGAAGGAGAGGCGAGGAGACGTATGAAAGTCTTGGTGACCGGAGGGGCTGGATTTATCGGATCACACGTTGTGGATCGGTTGCTTCAAGAGGGGCACGATGTCGTGGTGGTGGATAATCTCGTAACGGGCAAGCGCAAAAACGTGCCCAAGGCGGCGCAGTTCTATAAGCTGGACATCGAAAATCCCAAACTGGAGCGGGTTTTCCGCAATGAGCGGCCTTCTGTGGTCTTTCACCTGGCGGCTCAGATGAATGTGCGGCGGTCCGTCGAAGATCCGCTATTCGACGCCCAGGTCAATGTGCTGGGGACGTTGAATGTCTTGGAGCAGGCATCCAAGCATGGTGCGCGAAAGGTCATTTTTTCGTCATCCGGCGGGGCGATCTATGGAGAGCAATTAGCCTTTCCCGCACCGGAAACGCATGTCACGCAACCGCTGTCTCCCTATGGGATCAGCAAATTGTGCGGGGAGCACTACCTGTCCTACTACCACCGGATGAGCGGCATACAGGTGGTGAGCTTGCGGTATGCCAATGTGTACGGACCTCGCCAGGATCCTGAAGGCGAAGCGGGCGTCGTGGCCATTTTCATTCAGAAAATGCTGCGCGGGGAGCAGGCAGTCGTGAATGGGAATGGTCGCCAGACCCGTGATTTTGTGTTTGTGGAAGACGTCGTCGAAGCAAATTTAATGGCGATGGGCCCTCAGGTAGAGGGTGTGTACAATGTGGGGACCGGCATTGAGACTTCGGTCAATGACCTGTTCCGGATCGTCGTGGACCTGACCAAGGTGGAATTTAAAGAAGTGCATGGTCCGGCCAAGCGCGGTGAGCAAGCGAGAAGCGTCATTGACTGCGCAAAACTCCAGCGGACACTCGGATGGGAGCCGAAGGTCGAGTTGCGAGAAGGCTTGCGACGAACGGTGGAATTTTTTCGAGATGGACTCGGGTAGCCTCCCGGGCTAGTACCGAGGCACGGACGAATCTACCTGGACGGACCAGGCGTCGATACCTCCGATTAAGTTTTTTACGTTCCCAAACCCTTGCTGTAAGAGAAATCCCGTTGCATCCGCGCTTCTCATCCCGTGGTGGCAAACCGCGATAATTTCTGAGTTGCGATCTAGTTTCCCCAGGGACTGTTGGAGCGTGGCCAGTGGTACCAGGACTGACCCTTCCAACTTGGCAATGGCGTATTCCCAGGGCTCACGAACATCAACGAGCACAAGTTTGTCACCTTTATCCAACCTCGACTTGAGTTCTGTGGGTGTAATAGTAAAGCTCATCAATATACCTCCCTCTGGACTGAATGGTCGGATCATAAGGAGGCAGAAAAGGGGTGTCAACCCTGGTGAGGCCTTGCTGGGGAGTGTCTCTCAAGGTTCGACGCGTTCAGTCCGAAGAAGAGCAGCGGTATCAGATAAGCCGGACGGTTGGTTCAACAGTATGGGGCCGGGAAAATCCTGCATCGCAGGATGGCCGTTTTTTGTTTCTCTGTGCAATTCCTGCCCAGATTGGTAGGAGCGTTGTGCTGGAAAATGTGGGAAAATATCCCGTAAGTGGTTGATTTATATCAGCATGTCTGTGATTGGCGACAGGTATGGGCATGCAAATTGCTTTAGCAGGGGGAGGCGTGGACGCGCAAGGTTCCGAGGTCGTGGTATTCATCACTGCCCCGTCAAATGAGGAAGCAGAGAAACTAGGACGAATGGTCGTCGAATCCAGACTTGCCGCCTGCGCCAACATCGTGAGCGGGATTCGCTCAATTTTTCGATGGGACAATCAGGTCACTGTCGAGAATGAATGCCTGATGATCATGAAAACGACCCTGCAGCGGTATTCTGAGCTGGAGGCCGTGATTCGGCAGCACCACAGCTATACGGTCCCAGAAATCATCGCGTTGCCGATCGTCGCGGGCTCGGTTTCGTACCTGGACTGGATCAGGAGTGAAACTGCTAAGTAGCTGATTCTAATATGTAAAATTTTGAAAACTAAGGGTTGACCACCGGGCTTGAGATGGGTACACTGCAAAAGTCGGTGGTTGCGGTTTGAAAGTGAATCCGTGAAGGGGAGACCAGCCTATGAGCCAACAAACGGCTGAAACAAGTGATGCCTACACTGTCGTGGTTTTTCGAGGATCATCCTCCAAGCCACTCCGGTTTAGTTTCCCACGGAAATTCGTCCGCAAGCTCTTGATCCTGGCTGCAATTTTGATTGTGGCCGATCTGCTCGTTGTATCCCATTATGTGATTCGAACCGGAGAAGTCTGGCAGTTATCCGCTTTTCGAGCTGAGGCCATGGGTGCTCGGGAGCAAACTGCAGCCTTTTCTGCAGCCATTGATGATTTGAAGAAGAGACTGTCGGCCATGGGAGAGGTCAATCAACGGCTTCGGGTCATGCTGGGAATTGATACGACCAAGCCTGCTGGCGACCTTGCCAATGGGCGAGGCGGTGAAGATGGTCCCTTGCCGGATGGAAAAAACAGTGTACCGGGGAATGGACCGGCGTCCTCAGGACTGGAATCTCGGCAGCAGGTATCGGAGCTGCGTGAGAATAACCAGACCGACCTGGATTTCTCGACCGAGAGCATTGAAGAGGCGACCCAGCAGGTTCGTGAAAGCTTAGAAGCCCTCGTTCGGGAAGCCACGCAGCAGGAAGAAGCGCTCCAAAATCTGACTCAGATTGCCGAGCAGCGCTCGACCCAATGGGCGTCCACCCCGTCGATCTGGCCGGTCCGCGGTTGGGTCACGTCGGGTTTTGGCCCCAGAGTCTCGCCGTTCACCGAGAAGCCAGCCTGGCACGACGGGCTCGATATCGGGGCCCAGGCGAACTCCCCCGTACAGGCTCCGGCCCTTGGTCGTGTGGTCACCGTGGCATTTGATTCCAAAATGGGCAATATGGTGAAACTGGATCACGGGTATGGCATTGAGACCGTGTATGGGCATCTCGCCAAGTCCCTGGTGAAAGAGGGACAGCGCGTGAAACGCGGCGATGTCGTCGCGCTCGTAGGCAGCACCGGCCTTTCGACCGGTCCACATCTCCACTACATGGTGAAGAAGAACGGCCAGGCGCTTGATCCGACAAAGTTTATCCTTGATTAGCCTTTCTGCACCACGTCTCTGATAGTCCTTCTGATCGCGTATCCTCATAAGCTCCATCCTTCTCTCTTCCATCTTGCCAGCTGTGCGACCGCTTCTTTACTCCGCAGCCTCCCTTCAGGTTGTGCGTCATCAATCCGGTAAGACGCGTGGTATACTGCGCGTCCTCTGACGATGTTCCCCTGAGGAGACATGTATGACCGACTTGGAAATCGCCCGTTCAGTCTCTCACAAACATATTTTTGAGGTCGCACAGACATTGAGGATTCCTTCGGAAGACCTCATCCCTTATGGCCGGTACAAAGCCAAGATCGCTGCCAACTTTTCGGCGCGGGTGAAGAGCCGGCCGCTCGGGCGGTATATCCTCGTGACGGCCATTAACCCCACTCCGCTTGGCGAAGGTAAGACGACAACCTCCGTAGGTTTGAGCATGGGCCTCTGCCGATTGGGCCATAATGCTGCAGTGACGTTACGGCAACCTTCCCTCGGGCCGGTCTTTGGTATCAAAGGCGGCGGGACCGGTGGAGGGCGCGCCCAGGTCTGGCCGATGGAGGATATCAATCTGCATTTCACCGGGGATGCGCATGCCGTCTCTGCAAGCCATAATCTGTTGTCCGCATTCGTGGATAACCATCTGTTTCAGGGCAATGCGCTCAAACTGGATCGGCAACGAATCAGATGGCCGCGCACCCTGGGGGTGAGTGATCGAGCGCTTCGCGACATCGTATTGAATGCGGAAGCAGGACCGCGGCCAGGGCAGTTTGTCATCACCGAGGCATCGGAGATTATGGCGGTGTTGGCATTGGCCATGGATCAGCGTGATCTACGCCAGCGCCTCGGTAGAATTCTCGTCGGCCTGACGGAGAGCGGTGCGATGACCACCGCCGAGGCATTCGGTTGTGCCGGTTCGATGGCCGTATTACTCAAGGATGCCCTGTTACCGAATCTGGTGCAGACTTTGGAGGGCACACCCGCGTTTGTTCATGCCGGTCCCTTCGGTAACATCGCCCATGGGAATTGTTCCGTCGTCTCGGATCAGTTGGCGTTGCGATGTGCGGACTATGTCATTACCGAAGCCGGTTTCGGCAGTGATTTAGGTGCGGAAAAGTTCTTCAACATCAAATGCCGTACATCCGGTCTCCGGCCCGATGCCGGAGTGGTTGTGGCGACGTTGCGTGCCCTCAAGCTGCATGGGGGAGGCGGGATTGTAAAAGCGGGAACACCGCTGCCGCCAGGGTTGACGGAAGTGAACCCGGCCGCGCTCGAAAAAGGGTTTGCCAATCTCGAACAGCATATTGCCAATGTGCGCGCGCATGGAGTGCCTGTAGTAGTGGCCGTCAATGCGTTCAAAGATGATTCACCCAAGGAGTTGGAGTGGGTCTGTGAACGCGCGCTGGCTGCAGGAGCTGCGGCGGCCGCTGTGTCGACTCATTGGACCGACGGTGGGAAAGGGGCGGAGGAACTCGCTCGGGCCGTTCTCAAGGTCGCTGCACAAGGATCACAGTTCAGACCTCTTTATGATGCCACTTGGCCCATCAAGAGGAAGATCGAGACTATTGCCACCACGATCTACGGCGCAGCCGCGGTGTCGTACTCGCCTCAGGCGGAAAAGGATATTGAATTGGCGGCGCGATTAAGGTTCGAGCAGCTTCCTATCTGTATGGCCAAGACGCCATTGTCGCTTTCCCACGACCCCGCACTTAAAGGGCGGCCATCCGGGTTTACGGTGCCCATCCAAGAATTGCGGATCCTGTCCGGTGCGGGCTTTCTCACAGCGGTATGCTCGGGCATTCAACTGATGCCGGGCCTACCCAAAAAGCCGGCGGGCGAGCGCATCGATATCGATCCACGGTCGGGCGAGATCGTCGGGCTGTCGTGATGTCGGTTAGCGCTGCTTGAGAAACCGGAAGTACTCAGAGTCTGGACTGACGAGGATGGTGGTCTTGTCTTTGAGGGTTTTGCGATAGGCTTCCATCGTGCGGGTGAACTCGAAGAAATGGGGGTCCTGGCGGTACGCGTCCGCATAGATTTTGAACGCTTTGGCATCGCCGCCGCCACGAAGTTCTTCTGATTCGCGATAGGCTTCGGCAAGGATAATTTCCCGGTCCTTTTCGGCTTCCGACTTGATCTTCTGCGCCTCTTCTGCGCCTTCCGCTCGATATTGCTTGGCTTGCCGCTCCCGCTCCGCCTGCATGCGCGAAAAGACCGCTTTCTCGTTTTGCTCGGGGAGGTCTGCTCGTTTAATCCGCACATCTTGAATCTCAATGCCGTACGCCGACGCTTTCTCATTGGCGCGTTGAGTCACGACCGCCATGAGTTGTGCCCGGGCAGATGACACGATTTCTGCCAATTCGTGCCGGCCCAGTTCGACTCGTAATTCCGAATAGATGATGTCATGCAGGCGTTGCAGCGCCCCGCGCTGGCTCTGGAACGCTTGGTAGACCTTCAGGGGATCTGTGATTCGCCATTTCGCAAAGTTGTCGAGCAGGAGGGTCTTTTTGTCCTGCGTGATCACGTCCTGGGCGTTGGAATCATAATCCAGCAGCCGCTTATCGAAATAGGTGACTTCTTCGATGAACGGCACTTTCAGGTACAGCCCGCCTTCGGTGACGTTGCGGACCGGCTTACCGAGTTGGACCACAATGGCGTTCTGGGTGACATCGACAATGTAGAAGGGTGACGCGCCAAGAATCAGCAAGCCGATGATGATGCCGACAAACGCGACCACAAATCCCTGCTTGCTCATGGCGTACGCTCCTGCGTCGCGCCGGTGGGGGCCGGTTTGCTGAAACGGTCTAACGGAAGATAGGGCAGGGCTCGCTCTCCACCTTTGCCGTCCAGGACGAATTTGTCGATGTGGGGAAGCACGTCTTCAAGCGTCTCGATGTAGATGCGCTTGCTGATGATGTCTTTCGATTGGTTATACTCTTTGAGGGTGGCGAGGAAACGATTGGTTTCACCCTGGGCGCGATTCAATCTCGCCTGCGCGTACCCCTTGGCTTGATTCACCAATTGGGCTGCCTCTCCCTTGGCTTTGGGAGTGATGTCGTTTCGATAGCCTTGCGCCTGGTTGATCAGTTTTTCACGATCTTCCTTGGCATTGGTCACGTCCTTGAACGCTGCGGCCACGGCTTCCGGGGGATCGACATCCTGCAACTGGACGGCGGCCACCTGCACGCCGGTTTTGTATTCATCCAGAATGTGCTGGAGCAGCTCCTGGGTGTCATGCTGGATCTGGGCTTTGCCGGTGGTCAGGGCTTCGTCGATTTTGCTCTTCCCGATGACCTCACGCATAGAAGCTTCAGCCGCCTTGCCGATCGTATCGTCGATGTCGGCGACATTGAACAGATACTCGCGTGAACTCTTGATCTTATATTGGACGATGAATTCGATGGCCAGGATGTTCATATCTCCGGTCAGCATCAAGGCTTCCTGCGGAATCATCTGCTGACGACCCTGCCGGTCGGTACGAAATCCAATTTCCACGCGGTGCAATTTCGCCACTTTGGGCTGCAGCACGCTTTCGACCACCGGAATTTTCATGTGTGGTCCTGGTTCGACCACTCGAACCGGAATGCCGAAGCGTTTGACGACCCCTTCTTCATCGGGGGCCACGATGAACGCGCTTTGCCAGATGAGGAAGACCGTGAAGGCGACCAGGAGGAGATTGCGAAATCCGCCGGTGGGCAGCAGGTTGCGGAGTTGGCCTTGAGCCTGCTTGAAGGCCTGATCCAAATCGTCGCCCTTTTTGCTCCAAGGGTCTTTGGGGTCCCAGACCATCGCGTGGCTCAATTCTGTAAGTGGTGGCAACGATGCTCGCGGGTCACCATAGCAAAGTGAGCACCTGTGAGCAACACCTATAACGGCGACAACAGCCAGCTGTTTTACTCATCAAAATGTATTGATGTAGAGTGGTGGCAAGACACCGTGATCATGAATCCGGTCCGGACGGTGGAACTGTTTCATGCGCTGGCATGGCCAGACCAAACTTGAAATTTGGACCAACTGAAGGGTGGCGAAGGGTGCGTCTGTGAGCGTATAGATTGCCTCGAGGCCGGGCAGTCACGCCTCTCGGTCCATTGCGATGTTGAGTGTAAGTGTGTCTGATATATCAATAAGTGTGATGCAAAGAGGAGATGCCGAAATGGATGCCCAAGCGATTCGAGAGTTAATTAAGGAAAAGTATGGTGAAGCAGCGGCACGGGCGAAAACCGGAGGCAGTTCCTGCTGCGGGGCTGCCCCGGCGTTAATGAATGTCGACCCGATTACATCCAACCTGTATTCGGATCAGGAGTGCCAGGGGGTACCGGCAGATGCCGTTGCAGCGTCGCTCGGTTGCGGGAATCCCACGGCACTGGCGGAACTTCAGGACGGCGAAACTGTGTTGGACCTCGGATCCGGCGGGGGAATCGATGTGTTGCTCTCCGCCAAGCGAGTCGGACCGAAAGGCAAGGCGTATGGACTTGATATGACTGACGAGATGCTGGCGTTGGCCAGAGAAAATCAGCGTACGGCCGGTGTGGAGAATGTCGAGTTTCTGAAGGGCGAAATCGAAAACATCCCGCTGCCCGACGGGTCTGTGGATGTGATCATCAGCAACTGCGTGGTGAATTTGTCCGGGGAAAAAGAACGTGTGTTGGCGGAAGCGTTTCGCGTTCTGCGACCGGGAGGGCGCCTGGCGTTGTCCGATATTGTCGTGCGAGGGGCGGTACCATCGGAGATCCGAAAGAATCTGGAATTGTGGGCTGGTTGCGTGGCGGGGGCGCTGGAAGAGACGCAGTATGGGGATTTGTTGCGGCAGGCGGGTTTTACCGAGATCGGAATCGAACCGACGCGCATCTACCAGGCCGGAGACGTGAAGGAGTTGTTGATCGGCGGAGATCTCTCCAGTGACCAACTTGTGGCTGAAGTGGACGGCAAGTTCATGAGTGCATTCATCCGGGCTACGAAACCGGTAAGTAAGAGCTAGGGCGCGAGCAGGGACCACAAAGGAGCAGTCGCATAGAGCTTGCGCAAACAGTCCTCGCGCCAACGGGAGACACGAAGCGGCTGTCGTTTTGTGAACAATACTTCACTCTCTGGGGTTGGCAGCGGTTTCCTGGTGCAGAAGCCCGGCTAAGCGAAGTTGGCAAGGAGTACGTAGGCCAGAGCGGCGAAACATCCAGCGGCCGGCAAAGTGATGACCCAGGCCAACACCATGTCGCGCACGGTTGTCCAGTGGACAGCGTTGAAGCCTTTGAGGAGACCGATCCCGATAATGGCGGAACTGCTGACGTGTGTAGTCGACACCGGCAATCCTAACCAGCCGGAACAGAGGACGAGCGTGGAGGTGGTGAGGTTGGCCGACAATCCTTCTGCATGGTCCATACGCGTGACCTTTTCGGCCAACACCTCGGTGACTCGGAGCCCGCCCAAGTAGCTCCCTAAACCCATGGCGAATGCCACGCCGCCGAAGGCCGCGAACTGAAACCAGACGCTGGGCCACGTGGCTGTCGTGCTGCCGAGCAGGAGCATCGCGACAATTTTGGGTGCGTCGTTGGTGCCGCGGGCAAAGGAGGCCATCCCGCTGGACAGCCAATGGACCGTATCGAGGCCCACCGTCAGGCCTCGCAGTCCTGCGCGGTCACATTGCACCGGCACCGCCACGACCGGCTGGCCAAACCCCGTGCTCTGAAACACCGTTCGTGTGCTGCCCCGTGCGTCAACGGTAAAGAGTGCCCGCGAGGCCGGCATGAGGCACAGGCAGGATCCTTCCCATTTTGTCGCCGCTCGTCGCATGACAGGATGTAGGAGGAGGGAGAGACCAAAGGCCAGAAAGGGACTGAGCAGCAAGGGCAATGCGATTTTTTTGCCAATGGCGGTCCACAATAACCCCTCGCCCGCAAATGCCACGAGGCCGGTTCCCACGATGGCGCCGGTGAGCGCATGAGTTGTCGAAACGGGAAGCCCCGTTCTCGATGCCACGAGCACCCAGATCATTGCACCAAACAAAATCGCGAGGGCGATGGAGGGTGAAAGAATGGTGCCGGTTTTCAACAGACCGTTGCTGAAGGTCTTCACCATCGCTCCGGCGACCAGGGAGGCGAATCCGGCTCCGGCCACGGTCCAGGCCGTTCCCCACATGATCGCCGTGCGGTAGTTTGTGACGCCGCTGCCGACCAGCGTGGCGATGGCTTTCGAGACGTCATTGGTCCCATTGGCATAGGCCAACGCCAATACCAGCGCAAAAGTCAGAAACGACATATCCATGCGGTCTCCTGCGCAGACTGCTCAAGCCGTCGATCCAACAAGGCCGTAGGGATGTGAGTCCGCCGAGGCATAGCGGTCAAGTATCGTGAAGGGGAAGAATGGCTGAGCGCGAAGTTGGGCGGTGCGTTCAGCATTCCTGATTAGGTCACCGTCCCACCGCACGACGATCCCGCGCCGGCCGTGCAGCCGTAACAATGATTGCGAGTGGTAATCTGCCGGTGATGAAGTCGGGCAGGGTCAAAGTCCCGGATGTGCGCAGGGGCATCGTGCTGCACCGGAAGGTCCAGCATCTGGTTGAAGTCGCAATCGTAGAGCATGCCGTCCCAGCCGACCGAGAGTGTATAGCGGCACATCACGCTGCCGGCGGCGGCGGGATTGTACGCATTCGCAAGCCGCTCCATGTACCCCAGATAGTTGCCGCTCTCTACCAGGAATTCGAGGAATCGGCTGACCGGCATGTTGGTGATGGTATAGAGGTGGTTGAATTCCACGCCATGCTTGGTGCGGAGCTCCTTCCGGAATTGCGCTTCAATGGCCTCCTGTTTGGCGGGCAGGAAGGCGCCGACCGGATTGTGCACGAGATTCACGATCAATCCGCTGCCTTCGCGTCCGTAGCCGAGGCTATTGAGGAGCTGCAGGGCTTCAATGGACTTCTCGAAAATGCCTTCGCCGCGTTGCGCGTCAGTTTGCGCGGCACGGTAATAGGGCAGTGACGCGACGATCTCCACCTGGTGCGCCGCGAGAAAGGTCGCCAGATCCGCCTGCGAGGGCAACAGCAGCACCGACAGATTGCAGCGATCCATGACATGGCGATTCAGGGTACGGGCCTGCTCGACCAACCAGCGGAAATGGGGGTTCAGTTCCGGTGCGCCTCCAGTGATGTCGACGGTGGGAATGTCGGTCATGGCCAAGGCCGCGATGCACTGCTCGGCTGTCTCCCGGGACATGCGTTCCGTTCGGTCGGGCCCCGCGTCCACGTGGCAATGACGGCAGGTTTGATTGCAAAGCTTTCCCACGTTGATTTGGAGCACCGTGATGCCGGTCGCGTGGAGTGGCGACAGGCCGCTTCGCCGAAGCTGTTCCTCAAATGGCAAGCAGGACCCGATCTCTGCCAGTACCTTCAGCTGCTCGGCAGAGGAGGCGAGGGGTTTATGTTGGCCGACCAGTGTCAGTGCCATGGAGAGTCATTCCAAGTACTATGGAGTATGTTCATCGTCTGCATTCCGGTTTCAATGTTTTTGCTGCAGCGTGAGTAAGGTCGAGGTGGGAAATCGCAATTCGCAACATCCGAAGTCCAGTACCTGTTCACCACGATTTTTCAGCGCGCGTTGCACGGTCGGTTCCACCCGGTAACAGACTTGTTTGCCGTGCCGATGTCCTTCCACCAATCCGGCATCACGCAGAATCCGCAGGTGATGGGAGACATGCGGCTGGGAATAACGAAGAACGTGCGTGAGATCGGTCACACATTTTTCGCCCAAGAGGAGGGATTCTAATATGCGGAGCCTGGTCTCATCCCCGATAGCCTTCAAGATCGCGGCACACTGACGGGGGGTCGTGAGATTGGCGACGCCGTGGCGTGGCATCAGCAGCAAGTCCCTTCAGGCGAACAACTGACCGCTTCGCCGTCTACGACATTCGCGCTTCGATGGTAGATGGTGAAATGAGGTCGGTAGGCGTCCTGTGTCAGGACGTGCTGGGTTTTAGAGCAGATTTCCAGCGGCACTCCTCGATAGTATTGATGATGATCGTCGTCCTCGGCGGCGATGATGGGCCCTGTGAGAATGGCATAGGCGCCCTGCCAGACGCAGGGTGTCTGCTCCGGAAGGATAGCGCACCAGCGCGGGTCGCCCGCCGCGAGGGTGATCGGGGCCGGACCGATCAGAAACAGCGAGCGCAGCGGCGCACTCCGCAACAGTTGTGCAGGCTTCGCATCGAGGAGCTGCGGCACGCCACGTCGGTACTGTTGGCCCAATTCGTCAGTCACGGTGGAAAACGGTCCGCAGAGGGTCGCATACAACGGGGCCTCTTGTGTGACCGCCTCGGAGAGTTTGTACCCGGTCAGGGTGACGGAGAGAAAATGCACGCCGTCGATCGACTGCCAAGCGCCCGACTTGATCTGGTGCACGGCGCGAAACCCTGCATCGACCATCCCGCCGATGTAGTCCTGGACCTGCAAGGATCCGGAGAGGCAGTCACCCCACTTGGCGGAATCGTGGACCATGTATTGTGGAACGACTTGATCCGACACGATATCGGAGATCGTGAAGCGCCCGCCGGGTTTTAGGACGCGGTACATCTCGCGAAAGACCTTGCGCTTGTCAGGCGCCAGGTTGATCACGCAGTTGGAGATGATGAGGTCGATGCTGGCGTCCTCCACCGGCATCGCATCGGCCATGCCCTTTCGAAACTCAGTGTTCGGTCGGGGGAACCCGAGATTGCCGGAGACGATGGGGGCATGCTGGCGAGCAATCTCCAGCATGGTATCAGTCATGTCGACGCCAATCACGTGCCCGGTGGGGCCGACGCGACGCGCGGCTTCGAAGCAATCAATTCCTCCACCAGATCCGATATCCAGCACGGTTTCACCGGTCTGCACCGTGTCTAACCCTGCCGGAGTGCCGCACCCGTAGGAAATTTTCAGAACGGCATCCGGAATGAACGAGCGCAGATCTTCAAAGTTGTACCCCGTCGGACAGCACATCTGCTCGCCGGTCGCGGCGGCGCGGGCGTAACGGTCGCTGACTTTCTGTGTGATGTCGTCTATTGCCATATGGTTCCTTTTCGTTCCAGGCAACTATAGAGATGTCTCTATCTATCAACCCTTCGTATCCGAGGTCAATCGGGTCAATGAGTTGGCTAACCGGTGGGACGGCGGGCTGTAGGAATTGAGGGTGTGGCGCGTTCTATGTGACGTCTGATCGAGAGATGAGCGTATGAATTGATGTGAATCGCGTAAAGAGTATGAAGCAACACGATCCGTCGCCTTCGTCCCCAGGCCCTGGCAGGGACAGCCGAATCGCTGCCCCTGCCAGGGTGCGAGCGCGGCGCGTTGCCTACTGCATCGAGGCCATCGGCTTTTCGACGATACCCTCTTTCATCGGGCCGAGCGCACCCAGCAACTCGTTCTTCTCACGTTCCGGCACCTTAAACTTGTTTAGCGTCGCGACGAGATCGCCGACCAGCGCATCGAAATCGCTGCTGCTGACGCCCATGCCCGCATGCGTGCTCTTCATATCGCGGCCGGTGTAGGTGCAGGGTCCGCCAGAGGCTTGGCAAATCTGATCGACCAGCATGGATTTCAGCCGGGGGATGTTGGCGTTGGCGAATTTGCCGTTGATGCGGGTATCGCCTGCGACACGTCCGACAAAGTCATCGACGACGGCGGTGATGGCGGTTTTGCCGCCCAAACGGTCATAGAGCGATTTCTCCGTTGCGGCAGTCCCAGCCGACGGTGAGCCCATGCTGTTGCAGGCTGAGACCGTTAGCGCGAGACCGAGAATCATGGCAAGCGACGCAAGACGATGAGACATGATGGTTCCTCCTGGTTAAGATCTGTGTGGCGAGCCGGATTCATGGTTTCCCCAACCGGCTGCTCTGTCTGTGATTACGAAGGCCGAGCGCAATTGGATCTACGGCGCGACAAAAAGTGCCGTTGCGCCCCGGTGGTCCCGGTGCTACAGTTCCGCCGAATCGGCCGGAGATTGAACATCCAAACGAACGGGTGCGCTCGTAGAACGTCACGAGGACACCCCATGTGTGACACCCAGACCGTGGCCAACGCACCATCGATTCACGAACAGGAGTGGGCGGGACTTCTCGCGCGTATTGCCGTGGGAGATCAATCCGCACTGGCCGAGCTGTATGATGCCAGTAGTGCAAAGGTCTTCGGCCTGGCGATGAAGATTCTCGGCGATCATGCGGCAGCCGAAGAGACGACCCTGGATGTCTACACGCAGGTCTGGCGACGCATTTCGACGTATGACGCGGAGCGGGGCACGCCGGGTAGTTGGTTGATGACGCTGGCCAAGCATCGCGCCATCGACCGGTTTCGCAGCAGTTATTTAGAGCGGGGCCGGCAGGTGCCGCTCGAGCAAGCCGCCGAATTACCGGGATGCGGCGACACGCCGGAGCAATACAGCGCGGGGCTGGAACGGCAACGATTGGTGCAGGACGCGCTCGCGACGCTCTCCGCGGAGCAGCGTCAGGCGATTGCCCTGGCCTATTACTGGGGCATGAGTCAGAGTGAAATTGCCGAGCAGTTGAAGCTCCCGCTGGGGACGGTGAAGACGCGGATAAGACTGGGCATGATCAAGTTGCGCGAAGTGCTCGCGCCCCACGGGGAAGGGTTGTTGTCATGACCGATCCTCGACGCGAAGAAGACGTGACGGAACTCGCTGCGCTCTATGCCTTGGAGGCGCTTGGCGACGACGCACAGCGGCAGTTCGCACGTTCGCTGGAGACAGCCTCGGCGTCCACGAAGGACGAGGTTGCGTCATTTCAAGACGTGGTGCAGGAGCTGGCGTTCAGCGGTCCTGCCATTGCGCCGCCGGCTTCCCTCAAGGCGCGGCTCATGGCGCGAATTGCACAGGAACCGCAGGAGCAGGATGAAGGCACCGGGTTCAGCTTCGTCAGAAGCCGGGACGTGTCGTGGCAGGAATTGGCACCGGGTCTCTCGATGAAGGTGTTGTTTCACGATGCCGCCGGTGCACGCACGACCATGTTACTCAGGTTGGCGCCCGGTGGCACGCTGATCGGCCACCGCCACTCGCAAGTCGAAGAGTTCTATGTGCTGGAGGGGAGCTGTCTCTGCGCCGGAGAGTTCCTGCAAGTCGGGGATTACCATCGGGCGGAGGCGGGCACCGTCCATCCCGTCACGTCCAGTGAGCAGGGTTGCCTGGCACTGGTGATGACCTCCTCAAAAAACGAACCGATCCGATAGCGAGGCGATCGCTATTACTGCTCTCCCCTAGGTCGGAAGAACACCCGCCAGTACAGGGCCAGGTTTACCAGCAATACGAGCATGCCGAGCACAAGCTGAATCTCGCGCGTCAGTGCCGCCGGGTACAATAGGGATGGAAGATAGCGGCCGATGAAGTCACCCTCCGCCGACGATTCTCCAGCCAGACTTCGCAAGTGATTCTCCAGCGGCGTCAAAGGACAGATCCAACCGGTCAGTTCCACCAGGGCGCCCCAGACCACCGCCGGCAGATGGACCCAGACCAGCCCGCGCCATTTCAACAACAGGAGTCCGCCAGCCATCACGAATAAGACAAAGCCCAGATGCAGGAGCAGGACGAAGTCGGCGCCGGTTCGATACCACATCGGGCAGAGTGTGCGGTAACGTCGGAATGAACACAATGAGCGGCGAAATGTCTAAAACATCCGGAGAGTGGAGCACTGATCAGAGGGTGCGGGATAGATGACACGGCCGGCCCGGATCATTGCGAAGGTTGTGAGCTGGTGCGGCTTCCCCTGGCCTGCGCCTAGAATATGGGTGACGTCCCAACCTCGTGCGACAAGGGCATCGGCGACCAAGGAACGATGGCAACGCCAGGGCACGGCTTCTGCGCACATGATGGCTGTCCGGTCATTCTCGCCTTGGGCCATCAGCTCCTCGAGTGCCCTGTCGAACTCTTCCGTCTGCATGTAATCGGCATATCCTCGGAAACTGGCATTCTTCCACCCGCTGTTAGGCGAGTCGGCTCGGGCCGTTCGACGGCCGCCGAGGGCCGGCAGTTCTTCGTACGATAGTCCCGCCATGGGGAGACTCTGGGCCAACGCATCTGAATGAAAGTGCGGATATCGCCGAGAGCCGGCATGACGACGGACATCAATGAGTCGTTGGATGTCGTGGACGTGAAGGAGGGCGAGAAACTCGTCGCTTGACCGGGTCGAGTGCCCGATAGTCCAGAGGCGTCGGGAAGGCGTGGTGAGCTCCTGGTTCATCACATGTGCGTGAGAACGTCCTTGATCGAATTGTCGTGAAAGGGAAGAATCAATTGCGCCGTCGGTGGGGTAATGGCCCGAAGCGCCCAATCCGTCAACTGCTCGGCATCTTCCAGAATATCCACCGGTACTTCGTAATAATGTCTGAGGAGTTGCTTGCCGTTTGGGCGAAACGGCTGCATGCCTCGCGCGGTATAGGCCGATTGTGTCATCCCGTTTGTCTTCATGTAGAGCCGGCCTTTGTGAATGATGCCAAAGAACGTCTCGCGCTGATAGAGACCGTGCCCGCCGAACATGGCTTTGCACATCAATTGCGGGATCTCACCAAGTTGGTCCACCACGAAGTCTTTGAAACTGTCGGGACGCATGCGCCAGAGACCCTTTCGACGCTCGCCGCGTGGACATGGACTGCCTTCACCAGTCGATTCGACAGGGGCAGTCTCACGATCCGCGCGAGCATCGTGAACGTTGCACCGGCGGAGAGTCAGCAAGGCTGGTTCCCCGCCGTGGCGCACTGTGCAACATTCCGGCCTTCATTTCAATGCTTGGAGTGACTCCCGGAGTTCCCTCACTTCTGTGACAAACAGCTCCAAATGCTGGCTGCGTTGGGGTTGATCATCCTTGAACTTCCAGACCCGCTTGAAAATCGCCCAGAGTTCCTTATTGTGCGTGACCGCCAGGGCATAGGCCGGCGTTTCCTGCTTATTCTTGTCGACACAGCAAATCGTGTTGTTAAACGCGTGCAGCTGATTGTGCAGATCATCAAGCGCCTGGTCTTTGCCTTTGCCTTGCTGTCCGGCCTTCGCAGATGCCTCCATCATATTCGTCAGGTTGATCAGCGTCTCAACCGTGTTTCCACCCTTCGCCTTCTCCGTAAACTCCTTGGCGTGAGGATAGAACAGATAACTGCATCCGCTGGTCGTGAGGATCACGAAGCCCAGGAGGCCGGAAAGAATGAGGTGTCGCATGAGCTGGCTCCTTTCTGAGACATGAAGGCACAGGCTGTCTACACGAGTGTGTCGCGGCCTGCGCAGTGGTTCAACTGGGGGGAACCCTGGGCAGTAGCGGGGGACGGATTCATCCCGATACTAGGGGATTCTCTAGTGGGGGGATGCAGACGGATCCCGCAGATTAGTGACAGCGGTTCACCTATACTCGGAGGACGGATATGCGTACATTCATGACAGTCGCGGCGGTAGTAGTGTGTTTCTCGACGGCACTGGTTTTCTCGGCGGATGCGAGTGAGACCAAAGCCAAGATGGAGAAGGCCAAAGGTGACATGAAGGGTAATGTGGAAGAGATGAAGGGCGAAACCAAGGCCATGAATGAAGAACTGAAAGGGAATGATACGAAGGCCGAAGTGGAGCGGGCCAAGGGCAAGATGAAGGGGGCCAAGGAGCGGGCGAAGGGAAAGATGAAGCAATTAAAAGAAAAAGCCACGGACTAGATTTAGAAGAGTGCGGCGCCCGCCCGTGACACACACAAGTCGCGGGCAGGCGCCCTCACTTATCGTTCTACTTCGGCTTGCGCGCACTCACAATCCGCACGGCAATCGGCAACGACACGCCTTCTGCTCGTTTATACTCGTTTACCGTTTTGATGATCCCGCGCTCCGCCTCGGTTTGTTGGGCCGGGGTCAGTTTGGCAAAGAGGTTTTGGATCGGTGCGGCAATATCCATCAGCCCGCGAAAAAATTCTTCTGCAGTCGTATAGGTCACTTCGGCCGTAAACTCCTCGTCGTCCAGCACCGTGAGACCGGCGCGCTCGAACATGCCGGCCAGGTCGCCCGGACGCGCAAGGCGGAATATCCCCGGCGCCTCAGGGTCCGGCGGCGGCAGCGGCAGGATGGTTTTGATCACGTCCATTGGAATACGAATGAACGGATTGTTGTCGGGGCTCGACCAGACGGCGGCCGCGACGTATCCTCCCGGCTTCAGCACGCGGGCGATTTCCGCTGTGGCTTTGGGAATTTCCGGGAGGAACATCAAACAGAATCGACTGATGATCGAATCGATCGAGCCGGAGTCGAACGGCAATGACGTCACGTCTCCGGTTCGGAAGCTGACCTGGTGCAGGCCGAGCGTCTTTGCCTTGCGTGTCGCCACGGCCAGCATCGATTCGGCGAGATCCATTCCAACCACCGTTCCGTCAGCTCCCACCACTTCACCGGCCAAGATCGCCGGATACCCGGTCCCGGACCCCAAGTCCAATACCCGAAGCCCCGGACGAATACGCGCATCCGCCACCAGCCGGTGATTGATGAAGGCCATCGTGCGATTGAAGAACTGATCCCATTTATCCCAGCCGGCGGCGACGCGGTTCCAATCCTCACGCTGGGTTTCGATCACGGCTGCTGGCGTTTGTGATGGCATCGGGAGGCTCCTTGTTGATCCACGACGTGAAAGCTATTTGACGCGCTCAAAGGTAAACACCTTCGGCACGTCCTTTCCAGCCTTGCTCAAGGTCCAGGTTTGGGTGAAATGGTCGTGGTCTTTGACGTCGATGGCCAGCTGATGCATGTGCACATCGGTCGGATTCTTGAGATTCGTCGCATCCACGAAAGAAAACGTGATGGTCTTATCTCCGTCTTTGACCGCGGCGGCGCGCATGCGCGGTTGGTTATCGAGCGAGCAATAATGCGTCAGCATCAGTTGGTCGCCGTCGCTGTAGTACATGGTCGTCATCGGGGGGCTATCAGGAGGCGTGAGGACTTCGGTGAGGGTCGTGCCGCCGGAGCTCAGGGTGAAGGCGCTCTTGTGAGCTTTCCCGTCCGCATCCGTCCCTTTCCATTCTCCGACCAGAAATTTGAGAGGCGTGAGGCTGGTATCAGGTAGGTCGGCGGCTTGAGTGGTCAGGGGAGCGAGGAGGAGAAAGAAGAGCGTATAGAGAGTGCGATGGATTCCACTCGGCATGCAAACCCTCCAGTAAACTGAGAAGAATGCGGAACAGCGTTCAGTCAAGCATGTCTCCAAGGTTGAGATCAAGACTTTTTCCCGCGTTGTCGCAAAAGCAAACAGCAGGAGGGGATTCAATGAGTCAGAAATACACGTATTCGAACAATCAGTGAGAGCGACGAGATGGGTGATTCAGTCCGCACCCCCTGCGAACTGGTGTCCTTTCGTCCCTGTAATGATTTCCGCCTTTTTCCGTCTGTAGTGGTGCACGGTATCAGTCACCACTTACAGGGAGGATGCGCATGAGGCATCATCATTCCGCAGCGGCAACCGTACCACGGCAGGCAGAGTCAGACAGTCAGGTTCATCATCATGACCATGAACGCCCACAGCCTCATGGCCATGCACCGCATCAGGCGCACAGTGCAGAGAGGCATCCGACACCCTCGCTCGACCGCACGGCGCTCATGGCGACCTTGCACTGCTTGAGCGGGTGCACGATCGGCGAACTGCTCGGAATGGCAATCGGCACGGCGCTGGGCTGGGGCAATTGGTCTACGATCGCCCTCGCTATTGCGTTGGCGTTCTTCTTCGGCTATGCCATGACCGTCTATCCCTTGCGGCGGGCTGGTATGGCATGGGGAACGGCGCTGGGGTTGGCCCTGGCATCAGATACGTTGTCGATGACGACCATGGAACTTGCCGACAATGCCATCATGATGGTCATTCCCGGCGCGATGGACGCCGGGATATTTGACCTGCTGTTCTGGGGCAGTCTGGGCTTCTCGCTGATCGTGGCTGGAATCGCCGCCTTTCCCGTCAACCGTTGGTTGATCGCGCGGGGCAAAGGCCATGCGCTGGTGCATGGGCACCACTGCCACTAACGCTTATGGAGTTGGAACGACCGACATGAAATCTGGCGGTACTATCCTTGGGAGCATGGCGATCGTGGCGATAGCCACGGTCGCCTTCGCGCTGGCCGGGTGCAATCAGTTTGAGCCGCGCGACAAGCGGTTCTATTACCGTGCCCTCTGGAATTTTTCGCTCCGGGAAGATCTGGCCGAACTGGACAGCGAGTTTAATGGGGTCGACTTCGGCCATTCCAATTTGTATGAAAACCTGCTGCTGACCGGCGGTCAGGATGTCGCGGCTATCGAGGATTGGGCGCGCAAGGAAACCCTTGCGTTTATCGCGACCAGACCGCGGTTGAATCCCAACGAAGAAGCCATCGCCCCCACCTATATGAAGCTGGCCTGGCGCGCGCAGAACACGTTCGACGAAGCGCATGCCCTTCACCGCGCCACCTATGACATTGCGGTGTCGGATGAGCCGGACAAGGATCGTGCGATCCGGAATGTATTGGCCTATTATAAAGAGAGCGCGTACGCCATCACGTCCAAGCAATTGGACCACCGCCGCCTGGATTCGTTTCCCTATTCCAAAGCGTTCCGGCAGCGGTTCCCTCTCTTCAACGCGACCATCTGGTCGTACCACTATCTGCAGGTCGCGGTATACGATCCGTTGCTGGCGGCTCGCGACCTGACGGCAAAAACCCAAGCGGTGCGCCCCATTCTCACGACCTATCGCCGGTATCTCGAGCAGCCGCCTGTGGAGTGGACGTTCATGCCGTTGACCGCGGAACTGAGCCCCGAGTTCGCCGCACGGTATCCGGATGTCGCGCATATCTTCGACAATCTGCACATGCTGCATGACAATATCAGCGATATCCTTACAAGCGAACGGTTACCGACGTGGGAGGCGAAGCGGGCGGAAATCTATCGCATCGTGAATACCTATTACCTGGCGACGGCGGATGCGACGAATCCCATGATCGTCCAGACGGCCGGGGAGCATCACCATTGAGGAGTGCGGGCACACGAATGATGCGGTGGCTGCTCTGCGCATGGCTGGCAGGTATGGCCCAGCCCGCTCTGGCGTTAGACCATGACAACCTCGACCCGAATCGCCCCATCGGGATGGAGGATGCCTATGCCATTCCCAAAGGGGAAATCGGCCTGGAAGGCGGCGTGCGATTCAACGATCGTCGAGAAGGCCGCACGCAGGTCACCTTTCAGCCGCAAATCATCTATGGCGCGTTCGCCAACACGCAAATCGAAATTCAGGGCGACCTGTTCACCGACCCTCATTCAATTGTGGGAGCCAACAAATCCGGGGATCTACATCTGGGCCTGCTCTACAACTTCAACACGGAAACGTTGACCCTGCCGGCCATGGCGGTACGCGTGGAAGCTGATCTGCCGACCGGTGTGAATTCGAAGGGCGTCGATACGCAAGTGACCGGGATTCTGACCCGGTCGTTCGGGCGGCTGCGGGTGCACCTCAATGGCGGGTATACCGTGCTCGGCTCTCCGCAAGGACAGGAGCGGCCCGGCACCTACCGTGCCGTCGCGGCGGTCAGTTACCCGCTGGGATATCCGGGGAGTTTTCGCGACACGTTGATTGCCAGCCTCTACACCAGACAGTCCGATCTTCATGGAGAGCGAAACCATACCGGTGTGGAAATCGGCTTGCGCCATCAGCTCACCTCGCGGGTTGTGCTGGATGGCGGGCTCGGGACGGAATTTCTCGGTCCTGCCAATCGGGCGGCTTTGCTTGGAACGGTTGGTGTCTCCTTGGGATTTTAGGCCGATTCGTCAGTTGACCTGGCACGCGAATCAGGGGGGCCATCCACCGCACGTTGCCTCGTATCAGTTCTGGGGTGGTAGTTGCGATGACAGCCTTGACGTGGTTTGTTCTACGAGCAGATAATGCGCCCGTCTCCGGAGGCGGCCATGGGACAAGCCGGTCGTTGTGTAGGCAGTATGGTCGCGCTGTGCGGCCTTCTCCTGGCGGTGGCCTGTGGCGATGCCTCGGTGGATGCCTACTGCGAAGCCAACGGCAAGGGCAACCAAGACACCCTCGACCTTCTCACCCACGTACTCGAACAAAAACGTAATCAAACCGGTATTTATCTCGCTCGGGCCCGCTGTTATTACTTCCTGGTGTCCTACGCGCAGGCACTGCAGGATGCGTCGGAAGTCATTCGCCGCCTGCCGAATAAGGCCGACGCCTATCTCATCCGCGCCAAGGCCGGCAAGATGCTTGGTCAGATACCGCAGGCCCTGGACGACTATTCGACATCGATTCGCCTTCGTCCCAGCGCCGAATCGCACTATGGTCGCGGATTGACCTACGTGCGGGAGTATCAAGGGAAGGACCGCGAAGCCCTCGACGATTTCACGGCCGCCATCCGTTTCGACCCCAAACATGTCGGCGCCTACAAAGCCCGCGCCGAAATCTACAGCCGCCACGAACAGTTTCAGAAAGCCCTGCAGGATTCTGAAATTGTCCTGAAGCTCGACCCGGCGACGCCGAACGCCTACTGCAATGTCGGATTCGCCCATTACGCCGTGGGACATGACGCCGAAGGCCGCAAGCTCTTGAACACCTGCTACCAGAAAGATCCCGACCCCCAAACGCGCGGCTATTATGAAACCGAGGTGCGCAAGGTACTGGCGGAGCGGCAGCCAAGGCGGAATTTCGGCGGGGGGTATCAGCCGGATGTGCGGGAAAGGACTCCCTACGATCGGGAAATGGAACGGCAGCAGAATGTGTACGAAAGCCTGCGCAATTCAGGGTTCAACGATCGTGCGGAGGCATGCCGGACGGATGGATCGAAGTGCTAGAAGGGGCGGAGTGGCCTGACGGGTCAGGAACCACTGCCGGCTCACCGCCTCGCCGGCGTCCACAGACGTGATGCTCCTTATTCGTCGCATCGTGGACCTCGCGCAACGCGCGGCTTCAGAAAGCCCTCCTTGGACGACGCGCGATGAGGACACATGCGGGTCGCCGTTAAGAGGTGTAGTGGTAAATGAAGGGACGATTTCTCTGCCCAGAATCCATCAATTGACAGCCAGCAGCCATCATCGGTAGGCTAAGAAAAAAACGGGAGGATCCGTGATGGCACTTCTTCTCGCAGTCTATCTCTTCTTTTCCGCAGTCATTCCTGCATCAGCGTTAGAGGGGGCCCAGGCCACTGCCGCCATGGTGATCAAGGCCGATGTTCTTTATTGGGAAGAGGGCGAACTCGTCGTCAAAGAATTCTCCGGTCACGAAGAACGTCTGAAAGTGACGCCTGAGACGAAAATTGAGGGCGTGGTGGCCGGACGATTAAAAACCGGCGACAAGATCGTGGCCCAGATCACCGACGATCGCAAGGCGCTCAGCATCAAGGTGCAAATTCCTGAATGACGGTCGAGCCGTTCCCTTCAACAGACCGTCCAGCGTGGCCGCGGCGAGAAAAGTGGCCGATCGTGTATATACCGCATGGTGAGCCTCTCAGCGAAGCCGGAACGCCGCCGCTGGGCTGTATCAACAGCCGTTAATCCAGGATCGAGAACGCGCCGATGAAGTATGGCCCTTTCGCGGCCTGCGCCCCCCTGATCCGCACTTCGACCACATCCTGCACCCATCCGCCGACGAGCCAGGGATTGGGTGCCAGGTTCGACCAGTACCACCAGCTGCCGTTTGATTT
>CAADGJ010000025.1 GCA_900696505.1 uncultured Nitrosospira sp. | reverse complement strand
GCTGGAACCCGGTTTTCACTCCGTGGTCGAGCAGTCTGTGACCGGTGTGCAGTTTGTCTATCGGGGCCAGGACCCTCTGCTGATCGAATCAGCGCGGCCGATTGCCTACATGGTCATGCGGGACCGGTTCGATCACTATCTCGTGCAGGAGGCGATTCAGGCCGGAGCGCATATCCGGACTGGCCACGGCGTGGTGGAGCTCATGCAGGATCAACATGGCGTGGAAGTTGTCACAGCACAGGGACGCTATCGGGCCCAGATCGTCCTCGGCGCAGATGGCGCGAATAGTGTCGTGGCCAGGCGGTTTTTCCCACAACGATCTCAGTACCGGGCTCCCGCATTGGAAAGCGAAGTTCCCCTTGGCGATGGCAGACAGGGTCATTCTGCGTCAACGATTCTCGTAGATGTGGGCGCGGCACGTCAGGGGTATGGATGGATATTCCCGAAGAGAGCATGCCTTTCTGTGGGAGTCGGAGAGTTTCGCAGGAAATCGAAGAGCCTGCGCGCCACCTTTGACCGCTTTGTCACGGATGAGCAACACGTGATCGGGGGGGCGGTGCCTCGTCCGGCAGGGCATCCGATTCCTGTGTATACAGAATCTGAAAAGCGGGAGCAGGACGAAGAGTCCCGTTTTGTCGCAGGCCGCGCGGCACTCGTCGGTGACGCGGCCCATCTGGTCGACCCGTTGTTTGGCGAGGGGATCTACTACGCTATCCGTTCAGGACAGCTGGCGGCTCATGCGATACTGGCGCATCGAGATGACCACCGCACGGCTGTGTCTGCCTACGCGGCTGCCCTGCGGCGGGAAATCCTTCCGGACTTTCGTGTGACGGCCAGAATGGCTCAGGTTATCTATGCGTTCCCACGCCTGGCCTTCAGGCTTTTGGGTCGTTATCAGGATGTCGTTCAGGATTATTTCGAAGTGCTGCAGGGGCGTACGACGGCTCAGCAATTCCTCCCCAACGCGAAGAAGCGCCTGAAGGCGTCAGTCAACGACCTCCTCCTCGAAGCATTGCATCTGCGATAGGGTAGTGAGCCGGGTAAGCGCTAGGTCAGCACCAGGCTCCGAGCCGGCATGAGACGAAGGGCTGGGACAAGGCAGCACTCGGCGCCCGTTTGAGCTCGGGGACGGCCGGCGCAGCAAAGGTCGATGGGACGGAGGCCGCGAGGAGCGTGTTAGATGGTGGGCTCTGTGGAGCCGGCGTTTCTTTGCTGGCCACGATGGCCGCCGGCGGCGACTTCTTCTCTAGTTTGGCCAGTAGTCTACGGCCGCTTCCCGCCACATCACTATTCGGATATTTTTCTGCTAGGAGCTGGAGTTTTTCCATCGCCCAATCGTTCGCGCCGAGCTCCTGGTACGTCAACGCCAGATAGTATAAGGCTTCCGGGGCTACCGTCTTGTCCGGATAATCCTTCATGATCATGTCGAACCGGTGGGCCGCAGCTAGATACGACGAGCGACGATAGTAAAATTGCCCAACAAACAGATGCGTCTTCGCGAGCCAATCATGGCAGTCGGCGAGACGCTGGAGCGCCTGGGCCTCGTATTTGCTGTTGGGGTAGTCCTTCCGCAATTTTTCAAATGCGGTAATGGCTTTCTGGATGGGATCGGGATCGCGGTCAATCGATTTTCCCATCCGAAGATGGCTTTCCGCTAAGCGAAATTGGGCATAGACGGCAAGCTGGTGGCTACGATGCAATTCCAGGAAATGCTGGTATTCAACGATGGCTTCGGCGAACTCTTCCTTGTCGAAAAAGGCTTCGCCGCGCTTCATGATGACGTTGGGATCGTAATTTTTCTCGATGGTGTCGCCAAGAAAGATTTGCTCATCTGTTCCGCTCACGGGTTTGCCTTGGGCCGTGGTTTTGGGTTTGGTGGAACACCCGGCCGAAAGACACAGCAGTCCAACCATGACGGCGATGCGCACACACCAATCCCTCGAATGCCGATGCATCCAGACTCCTTCGCACAGCAAGCATTGATGGTAGAGACAACGTAACTACACAATTTTTCTAGCAGATCGTGAAATGAAAAGCAACGAAATCAATGTCCGGAGTTGACCCTCCTGAAGCCGGGTCCTATAATCGCGCCGCACCTCTGCATGCGGTGCGACGCGTTGTAAAACCAAATCCCAGAAGGCTCCAGTAGGAATTCCGTGAAGCGCAGTCGGATTGTCGGGACCGGTTCCTTTGTGCCCCCTCGAGTGGTCCATAACGAGGAGGTCGGGAAGCCGCTTGGGCTGAATTCGGATCAGATCACGGCCCTGACGGGTATTCGCACGAGACATTGGGCTGAACCGGGGCAGGCATCATCGGATCTGGCGGTCGAGGCAGGACGGCGGGCCTGCGAGGCTGCCGGAATACCGCCGCAATCCCTGAGCGCGATTCTCGTTTCGACCACCTCACCGGACAGCGCCTTTCCTTCCACCGCCTGCCACGTGCAGCGTGCCCTGGGGGCGGAGTCAGTCATGGCGTTCGACCTATCGGCTTCGTGTTCGGGGTTTCTCTACGGGTTGTCGATGGCCGACGCGATGATCCGGAGCGGTCACATCCGATCCTGCTTGGTCGTTGCGGCCGAAGTGAAGTCCCGCTCGCTGGATCCGGCGGACAGAGAAACAGCCGTCTTGTTCGGCGATGGGGCGGGTGCCGTGGTGCTGGTGCAGGAAGAATCCATTCGCCCGCAGGCCGCGGGCATTCTTGGCGTACGCCTGTATGCAGAAGGGGCAGGGCATGGCCTCATCACCATTCCTGCTGGAGGGTCGCGGAAGCCGAGCGGGACGGAGACCGTCCGTGGAAAAGATCACCTCCTGCGGATGCGGGGGAGTGCCGTGTTTCGCGCCGCGATCCGTCATTTGGAACAGGCGATGCTCGAACTGTTGAAGGAATTTGGGCTCTCGACCGTTGATGTGAGGAGGGTCATTGCTCACCAAGCCAACGCCAGGATTTTGGAGCAACTTCGTCGCCGTCTCGGGCTACCCCGAGAGGTGCTCTATTCGGTCATTGAACGCTATGGCAATACTTCGTCCGCGTCCCTTCCCATCGCGTTAGACTGTGCGGTTCGAGAGCAGAGGATTGCGACCGGAGATGTCGTAGTATTGGCAGCATTTGGCGGGGGCTTAACCTGGGCCACAGGACTGGTGCGTTGGTAACCCCTCGCGGCTAGAAAGGACGTTATGTTCGGTCTCATACCCCGAGAAGAAGCGTTTTTCGATTTGTTCAAAAATGCGGCGCATAACATGATCGAAGGCAGCCGTCTTTTGAAGGACATGACGGAAGACTTTCGGAATCCGGTTGAGAAAGCCAAACGGATTAAGGATGTCGAACATGTCGGGGACGGCATCACTCATGACATCGCCCGGAAACTGAACCAGACCTTCATTACTCCCATTGATCGGGAAGACATCCATGATTTGGCCAGTGCGCTGGACGACATTCTGGATGTGGTCGAGGCAATCGCCGATCGGTTCGTCTTGTATAAGGTCGTCGCTCCAACGGAGGCGGCGATCAGATTGGCCAATGTCCTATATCAGGCGGCGGTTGAGGTTGGAGCCACGGTGGACTTACTCGGCAAGTCCCATCAGGCGGTCACGGAGTGCAGTGTGCGGGTGAATAGCCTGGAAAACGAAGCCGATCGTATTTCGCGCGATGCCATCTCGTCTTTATTCGAGAAGGAGACGGATCCGATCGCCGTCATCAAGTGGAAAGAAATCTACGAAAATTTCGAGGCGGGCACCGATCGGTGCGAAGATGTCGCGAACATTCTCGAGCGCATCGCCTTGAAGCACACGTGAGCAACCCTCGCACATTCTTCGATACTCATCCTGACCAATACACGAGGGATAGGACGCGGCATTCATGGCTGAACTGAGCGGATTGTTGTTAGTCGTAGTGATTCTGGCGCTGCTGTTTGACTTTTCCAACGGGTGGCATGACAGCGCCAATGCTATCGCGACGGTGGTCTCGACGCGCGTGGTCAGTCCTTCTACGGCGGTCCTTGTCGCCGGTGCGCTCAACGTGGCCGGAGCGTTCATGTCCACTGCCGTGGCCAAGATGGTCGGCACGGGAATTGTCGATCCTCAATCGGTGACCCAGACCGTTGTCGCCTCTGCGCTGGCCGGTGCCATCGTGTGGAATTTCATGACCCTCATGCTGGGTCTCCCGACCAGCTCCTCCCATGCCCTCATCGGCGGGTTGGTAGGCGCCGCGCTGACCCATGGCGGGATGGCGGCCGTCAAATTTTCAGGATTACGCTCGGTCCTGGAGGCGATGATCCTGTCGCCGTTTTTCGGGTTTGCGATCGGGCTGGTGTTGATGATCGTATTGAGCTGGCTCTTTTTTCGTGTGCCACGAGCCTTGGCCTTGAGATTGTTTTCGCGGCTCCAACTCGTCTCCGCAAGTTTTATGGCTTTCAGTCATGGGGCGAATGATGCACAGAAAGCCATGGGCATCATCACGCTGGCGCTCGTCTCAGCAGGGGCCCTTCCCAAGGCGGAAGTGCCGACCTGGGTCATCGGATCCTGCGCTCTTGCGATGGGGCTTGGCACGGCGGTGGGCGGATGGCGAATCGTGCGAACGTTGGGGATGCGGATCGTGAAGCTGGAACCGGTCCATGGCTTTGCGGCGGAAACCGGAGCTGCGATCGTGTTGATGGCCACGGCGCATATCGGACTTCCGGTCAGTACAACCCACACCATTACTTCGACGGTGATGGGAGTCGGAGCGGTCAAGCGGGTCTCGGCGGTGCGCTGGGGTGTGACCCGTCGCATTCTGTCGGCCTGGCTCTTCACCCTCCCCGGAGCTGCGCTCCTGTCGACTATATGTTACCTGCTGCTGTCGAAATTGTCGTAGACGACTCCTGCGCAACGGGCAGGTGAACCACAAACCGGCTGCCCCTGGGCGCATTTCCCTCCACCCAGACATGCCCGCTATGGGCTTCGACGATGTGTTTGACAATGGCGAGTCCTAAACCCGTTCCACCCAATTCGCGCGAGCGGGCCTTATCGACCCTGTAGAATCGTTCGAAGACCCTCGGCCGGTCCGCTTCGGGAATGCCGATTCCCGAGTCTGCCACGACAATCTCAATCATCGGACGCGGTGACGCCATCCGGCTTTGCGTCGCCTGGCGGATTGCCATAGAGATCCGGCCCTGATCCGGCGTGTATTTGACCGCATTTTCCAGCAGGTTAATAAAGACCTGAACGAGGCGTTCCTCGTCCCCTTCCACCACGACATAGTCGTCCGGAAGCGACAATTCGAGCGTATGATGTTTCTTGTCCGCCAACGGCTTGATCACCGCAACCGTCCGTTCCAGCAAGGCCCGCAATTCCACCGGCTCCCTGCGAAACAGTACCTGGCCGGATTCGATCTGCGACAATTGCAGTAGATCGTCGAGGATGAGGTTCAAACGATTGCTTTGCCGCATGATGATTTCTAAAAACGCTGCTGCTGTCGAAGGGTCGTCCTTGCCGCCGTCCAGCAGGGCCTCGACGTATCCCTTGATCGAGGTGAGTGGGGTACGGAGCTCGTGCGACACGTTGGCGACAAAATCTTTGCGGATTTTCTCCAATCGACGCAGTTCGGTAATGTCATGGAAGACAAAGACGGCGCAGGCTTCCTGCTCCCGGTTGCCGCCGGCGATCGACGCTTCCACCCGCAAACAGCTGCCGCTGGGGGAGAGCGTAATTTCACCGCCCTGACCGGATCGCGTCTGCAACACGGCCGAGACCAGCGCGGTCAGCCCTTCGTGCCGGATCAGTTCGGCATAATGACGGCCGCGTGATTCCGTCAGCTCTAATGCGAACATCCGCTCCAACGCCGGATTCACCTGAACAACCGTGCCTCGATAGTCCAGCACCATGACGCCCTCGACCATCGCAATCAGCATGGCCAGGAGTTGCGCGCGGTCGTCGGAGACTTCCTTGATCTTCGTCTCCAGCTGGTCGGTCATCTGGTTGAGTGTTCGCGCCAGCAAACCGACTTCATCTGATGACGAGACGGTGAGGCGGATCCCGGGCGTCCCCGCGGCGAGTTGGCGAGCGGCAGCAGCCATCTCCGAGAGCGGCTTTGTGAGAGTGCGTGACACCCAGAGGCTGAGCACCATCGCCAGGAGAAAGGCGGCCCCGAACGCTGTCAGCAAGTCCTGCTGAATGTGCCGTACCCGTTCATCGATGGAGGTTAATGGCAGGCCAAGGCGGATCACCGGGACGCCTGGTTGTATGCGCGCCGGTTCGGAAAGGAGCCGGGCGACATAGTACGTGCGCTCTCCGGTAGTCTGGCTGGCTCGAATATCCATGCCCCGGCCGGATGCCAGCGCTTGGGCCACTTCCGGACGGGCAAGATGATTGTCGATGTGAGTGAGTCCTTCGGCGGGGACCGCGCTGTCGGAGAGCACGGTCCCGTCCTGTTTGATGACGGTGATGCGAAGACGGGCCTGCCGGCTGAGTTCGCGGATGGTGGTGTGAAGCAGGGGGCTGGGAACGGCTGGCCCGGTTTGATCAAACAACGGCCTGAGCGCCATGGCGGCCAAGCTGCTGCGCGTCTCCAGCATTTCCGCCATGCGGCTGAGTTCGGTCTGTTCCACCGAACGGATCACGAGCCAGCCCGCGACCAGGAGGCCGACAAGGACGGCGGCGAGTGTGCCCAGGGCGACTTTCCACCTTAGGCTGAGGTTCATGCCGGAATATCAGACTCGCGCAGTTTGTAGCCCAGTGATTTGATCGAGATGATGGCGTCATCCAGAAGCGGGAGTTTCTGTTTGAGCCGGCGCACGTGAACATCCACCGTGCGAGTGGTCCCGTAATAATCATATCCCCACACCGCGCTGAGCAGGACGTCGCGCGTGAGCACCCGCCCGACATTGCGGAGCAGATGCTCCAAGAGGCCGAACTCTTTTGCGGTGAGCGTCACCTCTTCTCCCTCCAGCCGGACTTCATGCCGCGAGAGATCTACGGTCAAAGGGCCATAATGATATTGGGTCTGAGGACTGTTGGCGTTGCGATCCAGTCGCCGGAGTAATGCCTTGACTCGCGCCACCAGAGCTTTGGGACTGAAAGGTTTGGTCACGTAATCATCAGCACCCAGCTCAAGCCCGATCACGGTATCGGACTCTTCGGCCTTGGCGGTCAGCATAAGGATGGGCAGCAGTGCAGTCTCCTGGTTCAGACGGATCCGTTTGCACACCTCCAGCCCGTCCAGTTCGGGCAACATGAGATCGAGAATAATCAGATCGGGATGTTCGGCCTTCACCTGCCGAAGGCCTTCCGTGCCGGTCATGGCTGACACCGTCCGGAATCCCTCCTTCTCGAGGTAGAGTTTGACTAGCTGGAGAATATCTTTCTCATCTTCAACGATCAGAATTTTTTTGTGCGTGCTGGAAGGTGATGACATGGCCGGATTGTTGCACAATGGGGCAACGGCCTCAACTGCTTTTGGGGCTGGCAAGATGCGGATGACGCGGTTGACGTCAAGGGCGGGTCTGACGTAAGGTGACCGCTTAGTGAGACGATGTGTATACCCCGGCAAGCCGGGCAGCCCTTCATGATCGCGAGAGGGAATCAGCAGATGAAGATATACTTAGCCAATCCTCGCGGATTCTGCGCGGGTGTCGACCGCGCGATCGATATTGTCGATCTGTCCCTGAAAAAATACGGCGCGCCGATCTATGTGCGCCATGAAATCGTTCATAGCCGGCATGTGGTGAACTCGCTCCGGCACAAGGGTGCCGTATTCGTGGAGGAGTTAAATGAGGTGCCGGAAGGATCAGTGGTGATCTTCAGTGCCCACGGTGTGGCGAAGTCGGTATGGGAAGAGGCGCAGAGCCGCCGCCTGCATGTCATCGACGCCACCTGTCCCTTGGTGATCAAGGTGCATAACGAAGTCAACCGTGATTACACGCAAGGCTATGAATTGATTCTGATCGGCCATGCTGGGCACCCCGAGGTGATTGGGACGTTGGGGCAGATTCCGGATAAGTTCCATCTCGTATCCTCCGTGCAGGATGTCGAAACGCTCCACGTGGAAAAGACGCAGAACCTGTCCTATGTCACCCAGACGACACTCAGTGTGGATGAGTGTCGAGATATCGTCGAGGCCTTACATCGGCGATTCCCCAATATCAAAGGCCCGCATCAGGAAGATATTTGTTACGCGACGCAGAACCGTCAGAATGCGGTGAAGGCCTTGTCTAAGCTCGTCGATGTCATCCTTGTCATCGGGTCGCCGAACAGCTCCAATTCGAACCGGTTGCGCGAATTGGGCGAGCATTGCGGCATTCCCTCCTATCTCATCGATGCCGCGTCGGATATCAATCCGGACTGGTTGAAGGATGCCAAGAGTGTGGGCCTGTCGGCAGGGGCCTCTGCGCCAGAAGTGTTGGTGACGGAAGTGGTGGCCTATCTCAAGCGTCTGGGTTCTTCTGAAGAAGTGGAAGAATTGACCGTCATTGAAGAGGATGTGGAATTCCTCCTGCCGAAAGAACTCGTCACCATTGAATCTGCGTCACGCACGGCCGCCTCTGCGAACTAACTGCCCGGCCGTCCTCATATTGTCCTACAGGTAGATCAGGCCATTCCTCCATATATTGGGGGAGTGGCCTCTTTATTCCCCCATATCAAGGGCTTTTCCTTTGCATTGATTCTATCGCTGTGATAGAAGGTTTTGCGTTTTCTTCCTCACAACGCGTCCCTTCTCAACCTTCTTGCTCTGGAGGTCGCCGGTGTATCTGAAGTCCTTGGAAATGCTCGGCTTCAAGTCATTCGCGGAAGCGAAAATTCAATTTCCCAAAGGCATTACGGCGATCGTAGGTCCGAACGGCAGCGGCAAAAGTAATGTGGTGGATTCCATCCTCTGGGTGTTGGGCGAACAAAGCACCAAAACGCTTCGGAGCGAGAAGATGGAAGACGTCATCTTCAACGGGACGGAAGTGCGGAAACCACTCGGGTTGGTGGAAGTCTCGCTGGTGATCGGGGGACTAGGCGAGTTGCGATTGGATGCGATTTCAGGATTGCCGAGTCAATTGAGCGAATACCAGGAACTGATGATTACGCGCCGTCTCTATCGCAATGGCGACAGCGAGTATCTCATCAACAAGACGCCCTGCAGGCTCAAAGATATTCGCAATGTGCTGATTGAAACCAGAGCGGGGTCAAAGGGCCATACTGTCATCGAACAGGGACGCATTGAGCAGATTCTGCAGGCGTCACCGCAGGACCGTCGGGAATTGATCGAAGAAACCGCGGGCATCGTCCGGTACAAAAAACAGAAGGCTGAAGCGCTTCGTAAGCTGGAGTCGACGCAACAAAATCTCTTGCGGGTGCGCGATATTGTGGCGGAAGTGAAGAAGCAGCTGAATTCACTGGAACGCCAGGCTCGCCAGGCCCGGACGTACCAAACGCTACAGCAGGAAGCCAAGGGGCTCGAGATCGAGTTGTTGTCCCGCGACTATCGCACCATGCATGCCGACCTGGAATCCGTCGACCGCGAGGCGCGGGAAGTGGAAGCACTCGAGGCCGAGCAGGTCGCCGAGCAGGCCCGTCTGGACTCGGAGCAGGAAGCCATCCGGCTCCGGATGAACGACACGGCCGAGGCCATCTCGCGCGTGCGGGATACCTTGGCCGGGACCGAGCAGCGGCAATCGCAGGCACTGACGGCCGCGGAGGTGGAGCGGAACCGCACGGAATTGTTCGAGCGGCAACGC
>CAADGJ010000024.1 GCA_900696505.1 uncultured Nitrosospira sp. | reverse complement strand
GGCGCCACCGCCACGATATCGACATGGCTCAACGATGACCATGTCACAGCCGAGGTGAAGGCCAGCATGATGGTCCAGAGAATCGCCCGGCCAATCGGCGACGGCGGTGCATCCTGAATTTCAAGGATTGCGGGCAGAAATTCGATCGCTTCTCCTCGGGCTGCGGCGCGAGATGACTGACCGGACGCAACGGGCCCGATGGTTCGCCATCCTGCCAGCTTGCGTTGAAGGGCATTCATCATTACGCCGCTCGTCCTTGCTGATGCTGATGAAGTCGCGTATACATCCCATCGCGCGAGAGCAATTCATCATGCGTGCCCTGCTCAACCAATTGCCCTCGATCAATGACATAAATCTTGTGGGCAGGACGAACCGTGCTGAGCCGATGAGCGATGATGATCACCGTACGTCCTTTGCAGATTTGGGCCATATTGCGTTGAATGATGGCTTCGGACTCATAGTCCAAGGCACTCGTCGCTTCATCAAAGATGAGGATGCGCGGGTTCGCCACCAATGCGCGTGCGATGGCAATGCGCTGCCGCTGTCCCCCTGAAAGCGCACAGCCATGCTCGCCGACAACCGTATCGTATCCGTCCGGTAGCTCAAGGATGAACTCGTGAGCGCCCGCGAGTTTAGCGGCATGCATGACACGGTCCATGGGAAGCCCAGGATCGGTCAACGCGATGTTGTCCCGCACTGACTGGTTGAAGAGAAAGTTCTCTTGCAGCACCACACCGACTTGACGCCGCAACCAGGCAGGGTCGATCTGCGCGAGATCAACGCCGTCCACCAGAACCCGGCCACGCTCTGGCACATAGAGGCGTTGCATCAGCTTGGCAATGGTGCTTTTCCCAGATCCTGAGCGCCCCACCACACCGACGACCTGCCCTGGTTGCAGAGTAAGAGAAACACGCTGCAGCACTAACGGCCCATCCACACGATACCGGAACGCCACATCGTCAAATATAATCTTGCCGGCAATCTGCGGAAGAGTCGTGCGGTTGGGATTGTAGGACGGTTCTGGCTTGGCATTGAGGACATCCCCCAGTCGTTGTATCGAGATGCCGACTTGTTGAAATTCCTGCCAGAGGTTCACCATACGCAGTAATGGGCCGGTTACTTGTCCTGAGAGCATGTTGAAGGCGATCAACTCTCCGATGCTTAAGGCGCCGTCGATGACCTGATAAGCGCCCACCCACATGATGGCAATGGTCGTAGATTTCTGAATGCAAGTCGCTATTTGCCCAGCCACAGTAATGAGACTAGTGGCCCGGAAACTGGCGGCGACGTATCCGGCTAATTGCTCATCCCATCGACGCTGGAGCGGTGGTTCGACGGCGAGCGCCTTCACGGTTTGAATACCGCTCACCGCTTCCACCAGGAAGGATTGGTTCTCCGCGCCGCGATTGAATTTTTCATGGAGTCGCGCGCGAATCGCTGGCGTAATGAGCACGGAGAGCAAAGCGTATAAGGGCAGCGAGGCCATCACCACCAATGTGAGTGTGGGGCTATAGATCCACATCACGCCCAAAAACACGATGGTAAACACCACATCCAGGACTACCGTCACCGAGTTACTGGTGAGAAACTGGCGGATCTGCTCGAGTTCGCGTACCCGCGCCACCGTATCGCCGACCCGTCGGGCTTCAAAGTAGGCTAGCGGCAGCGCGAGGAGATGGCGAAACAGTTGCGCTCCCAGCCCCACATCAATCCGGTTGGTCGTATGGGCAAACAGGTACGTACGCAGTCCTCCAAGCAGCGCATCGAAGAGGGCGAGCGCCAGCATACCCGCCGCCATAACATGAAGTGTCGTGAATCCTTTATGGACGAGCACTTTGTCGATGACCACTTGCGTAAAGAGCGGGGTCAGCAACGCGAACACTTGGAGGAAGAACGAAGCCAGTACTACTTCACCCAACAGACGTCGATACTTGAGGACGGCTGGAATAAACCAAGTCATGTCGAAGCTGACATCTTCTACTCGCAAGCATGACCGTTTGGTAAAAAGCAGGAGGCTACCGCTCCAGCACGCGACAAACTCCTCCCTGGAAAGAATATGCGGCCGCTCTTTCAGAGGATCCTGAAGGAGGGCCTTTTCTCCCTGTACTTTGGCCAGGACGACGTAGGTGCCGTCGGTTCGCTGGGCGATCGCCGGAAGTGGCGCCCCCGCCAGTTCACCCCACGAGCTGCTCACCAAACCGGCCTTGAGGCCGACGTGCTTAGCCGCACGCACCAAGGCGTTCGTCGTCAACATATGGCCAGATAGTCCAAATTGATGCTGAATCTGGCCGCTATCGATAGGCAGATCGTGAAACCGCGCAATTAACAGCAAGCACAACAGTCCGGTATCCGGCCGAGGTGGCGCCGTTGAACAAGACTCGAGATGGGAAGTTGGGACATCCATGACGGGATAGCGATTGGCGCGTTAGGACAGTTTTGATTTGGCGGGCTGCAGGCTGACGACCATCTGCTGAAGTTGTTGGTGCAGGCGGATCACCGCGTCGAGCGGCAATGCCACTCTAACGGCCCTGCTTCCCACAAGCTGTTTCGGCATCGCTTCTCCATTTTGGGCACGTTGCGCGACCGCACCGATCAGACTCGGCTCGAGAAATCCAAAATCAATGTAGGCCAATCCTTGTGCGAGACTTGCATGTGAATAGTTCGCCAGAGTCGGCTGGTCGGCCTCTGCATTCGATTGAAGACGAACGTTCACCGCCACTGCTTTATCACCATCCTGCTTGGGACTACTTCCAACGGCCATGCGCTTCTCCTTTAAGCAAATGAACGACATACTGGAACGAATACCCCGCGTCCGCACGATGGCGATATTAGTCGAAGGTCCCTGAGTGGAATATTCCCCGGACGATGGGCGCTGAGAGAAACTTTGGTAGCCCCGAGATGTACTTAGGTCTTTGAGGTCCTTCAATGCCAGGTGGACCTAGTAGCAATACCCAAGAGTGCCACAGATGGACTTAGTCAAACTATTTCCACCTGGAAATGCACGGACATATGACATGCGGCACCTTGCAGGTCTACAAGGCCGATCCGCCTATCAATATCTTCCCTCTCCTACGTCGTCAGTGTAGACTGAACAATATCTACTTATTGCGGAGGAACGATGCAGAAGGTTCTCATGCTTCGGGCCGGATGGCGCACGCTGTTTGCTGTCACGGCACTATGCTTAAGTCTGTCCGCTTGTGCGGGAGTGAGCCCAACCGACACATTGCCGACGGTGGCGTCCGTGGATCTCGCTCGCTATGCCGGTACCTGGCATGAGATCGCGCGCCTGCCGATGTGGTTTCAGCGGCATTGCGTGGATTCGAAAGCCACCTACACCGTGCGCAACGATGGCGC
The DNA here is from genome assembly GCA_900696505.1 of uncultured Nitrosospira sp. GTDB lineage: Bacteria > Nitrospirota > Nitrospiria > Nitrospirales > Nitrospiraceae > Nitrospira_A. The sequence continues at coordinate 1,319 of CAADGJ010000024.1, read as the reverse complement.
TATCGGCGTGCGCAATGAATGCGTCACTGATACCGGTGGGCATGATGAAGTCGAAGGGGTCGCAACAGTGGTTGATCCAGGCACGAATACCCGGCTCCGCGTGGTGTTCGACAATTTCTTCGCGCGGCTGTTCGGTTCATCCCGCGAAGGCAACTATTGGATTCTGGCGCTGGATGCTGATTACCAGACCGCCATGGTAGGGACTCCGGATCGCCGATATCTGTGGATTTTGTCGCGCTCGCGCCAACTCGACGAGACTGCCTACACCCGCCTTGTTGAGCAGGCCAGACGATTGGGATTTCCCGTCTCAGAGCTTATTCGTCCCCACCGATCTGCGGCAACATCATAGAAACGGTAGCCACGTCTCATCTCGTCTCGTCTGATCGCTAGCCTCTCATATCACTGCGGCCCTCTGCTCTCTACGGTCTCTGCCACGAACCTCAGCCCTCAGTTTCGGACTCGCCTTGCGACGCAACATGAACCACGACGGTCTCCTCCGTTGGTTTCACTTGCGAGCCGTGGTGCGTGGCGTACACCGCAATGAAGGCCGCACCAAACAGAAATACTTGGGAGGCATAGTAGGCCCACAGCAACACTAATACTAAGGAACCGGCCGCACCATAGAAGGCCACCAGTGTGTTATGCGCGAGGTAGACAACCAGCAGTTTGCTTCCGAGCAAGTAGAGTATTGCCGTGATCCCTGCACCCACCCACACATCCGGCCACGCCACCTGAGCCTGGGGGACCCACTTGTAGATCATGGCAAACAGCGTCGAGACAACGCCGAATGACATCAAGAGCCCAATACCCTGCACCAGTTTTCCCGGCATTCCCGTGGTTTCCAATACGAACTGAATGGCGATGCCGGTCCAGGCGCTGAGTGTGAGGGAAGCCAGCAGGATGAAGGCTATGCCGAACAGCCCGGATAGTGATGCAAGTCGGCGTTTCAGACGGTCTCCCATCCCCGGAGGATGTTTGGGTTGAAGTCCCCAGATACAATCTAATGCATCCCTCAGCTGATCCATGACTTTCAGCGCGCCGATGACAAAGACCCCCAGCGCGACGACTCCGTTCACGAGGGGGGACCCTGCCGATCTCCACTGAGCAATGATGTGAAAGAGTCCATTCGCTGCCGATTCTCCGATGAGTTCCCCGATCTGCCGCTGAAGGCCGCCAACCATTGACTCGTCGCCCACCGTGCTCACGGAGACCATGATCGTCAGCACGACCAAGGGCACGATGGTCAATGCCGTATAAAAGGCGAGTGCGGCCGCGAATCGCGGTCCTGGCTCATCGCTCCATTTCGCAATGGTTTGTGT
>CAADGJ010000023.1 GCA_900696505.1 uncultured Nitrosospira sp. | reverse complement strand
TCCAGCCTGATCGAAGTTCTGGACGCCCAACGCGTCCAGCGCCAGATTTTGCTGGACTATGCTCAGGCTCAATTCGATCTTTCCATATCGCTCGCGCTATTGGAGCGCGCGGTCGGAGGGAATTTGTAATGGCAGCCGCTTGTCACGATCACCACGCTGAAGTTTCGCCGAGGCACGCCCGGCGGTGGACAGCGCGCGGCATTTCGCTGCTCTTCGCCGCGCTACTGGCCTCGTCTGGATGCGAGGGCCCGCCGCCGAACGCCACGGGCGCAAACCCGCCTGTCGCCCCTGCGGAAAGCGGTTCGATTCGTTTGACGGCCGAAAAAGTCAAATCGGCAGGGATCACCGTGCAACCGCTTCGGCGCGGCGAATTCCGGACCTTCCGGGATTTCCCCGGCACGGTGGAACCCGACGAACACGCGCTCGCCGAAATCACCACTCTCGTTCGCGGGCGCGTCATCGATGTGTATGCGGACCTGGGCCGGGAGGTGAAGGGCGGCACGCTGCTGGCGCTCCTCTATAGCAGCGAGCTGGGCATGGCACAGTCTGCCTATCTCAAGGCAACGGCTAAGCTGAATGTCGCCGATCGGGCGTTTCGCCGGGCTGAACTGCTCCTGAAGGAAAAGGTCATCGGGCTGGCCGAATCTCAACGGCGTGAGGGAGAGATGATCAGTCTCCGCGCCGAACAACGGGAAGCCCGGGATCGCTTGCTCTTGTTGGGATTGACCGATGAAGACTTGCGGCACTTGGACAAGAACCAGACGATCCGATCCCACGTTCCAGTGGTGGCCCCATTCGACGGTCGTATTATCGCGAGGAATCTGACCAAGGGTGAAGTCGTCGAAACCACGGAAAAACTGTTCGTCCTTGCCGACCTCTCCGAGGTCTGGGTGACGGCGAAAATTCCTGAAAAGGACATTCCGTATATCCGCACCGACCAGACAGGAACGGGCCAATTGGTCGAGGTGCATGTCTCCGCCTACCCTGGACAAATCTTCCAGGGCAGTATCACCTATGTGGGGGACGTGCTCGACCCTGCGACGCGCACCATGCGGCTCCGACTTGAGCTGCCAAACCCCCAACGAAAACTCAAGCCCGAGATGTACGCGACGGTGCGGGTGTACTCGGATCCGGAGCCCAACGTGCTGCTCATTCCGGAAACCGCCATCCAACGCGACCGGGACCGCCAATTTGTCTTCGTTGAGCGTGAGCCGGGGCTGTTCGAAATACGACCGGTGCAGCTCGGCGATTCGAATGGGAAAGAGGTCAAGGTGCTCGGCGGCGTCGAGGACCAGGAGGCGGTGGTCGTCACAGGATCCTACGTGCTCAAATCCGAGTTGTTGGGATCGCAGATCTGACGACATGGTATCCTCTCTGCTGCAGCTGGCCCTCCGCCAACGTGTTCTGGTCGTCGTCATCGCCCTCGCCCTCGCCCTCGGCGGGCTGTATGCCTTCCAGACGATTCCGATCGATGCCTTCCCCGACGTCACCACCGTGCTGGTCCAGGTCGTGACCAAAGCGCCGGGACTGTCCCCGGAAGAGATCGAACGGTTCGTCACCTTCCCCCTTGAACTCCAACTGACCGGAGCCCCGGGCCTCGTCGAGGTGCGCTCGCTCTCCAAGGTCGGCCTCTCGATGATCGATGTCATCTTCGAGGACCAGGTCGATATTTACCTGGCACGCCAGGTCGTGCTGGAACGGGTGCTGGAGGTCCAAGACCAGCTGCCGCCCGGCTCCATCTCTCAATTAGTGCCCAATACCACCGGCCTCGGCGAAGTCTTCCAGTATGTCCTGAAAGGCCCGCAGGATGATGCGGCAGGCAGCCTCGTCACGGAGCAGGAACTCATGATGCGCCGGACACTGCAGGACTGGCTGATTCGGCCTCTCCTGAAAGGGCTGCCGGACGTCGTAGACGTCAACTCGCTGGGGGGCTTTGTCAAACAGTACCAGGTCATGGTGGACCCTGGCCTGCTGCGGAAATACAACCTGGGACTGCACGATGTCTTCGCGGCAGTTCAACAAAACAATGCCAACGCAGGCGGGAACATTCTCGAGAAAAACTCCGAGCGATATATCGTGCGAGGCGTCGGGCTGATCAAGACCATGGCGGACATCGAGCAGATCGTCGTGAAGGAAGTCGGTGGCACGCCGGTTTATGTCCGGGACGTCGCGGAAGTGCGCATCGGCAGCGCCATTCGCCACGGCGCGGCCGTGATCAACGGCCAACAGGAAACCGTCACGGGAATCGTGCTCATGCTTCGCGGGGGAAACGCGCGGGAAGTCGTGCAAGCCGTCAAAACAAAAATCGACGACATTCATGCGCACAAACTGCTTCCTGACGGACTGCGCATCGTGCCGTTTTACGACCGGATTGAATTAATCACCGCGGCGCTGGGCACGGTCTACAAGGCGTTGCTGGAAGGCATGCTCCTCGTCGTAGTCGTGTTGTTTCTGTTTCTCGGCAATGTCCGGAGCGCCCTGATCGTCACCGCCACCTTGCTCTTGACGCCCCTCGCCACCTTCATCCTGATGGACCGCGTAGGGCTGACCGCCAATCTGATGTCGCTGGGCGGACTGGTCATCGCCATCGGCATGATGGTCGACGGCTCGGTGGTGGTGGTCGAAAACATTTACCGGCATTTGTCGGAACACCGTGACTCGCGCGAAGGAAATGTGTCGACGATCCTGCGGGCTGCGATGGAAGTGGGACAGCCGGTCGTGTTCGGCATCCTGATCATCATCATAGTCTTTTTTCCCATCCTTTCCCTCCAGGGCATGGAGGGGAAAATGTTTCAACCGTTGGCCTACACCATCATCATCGCGCTCCTGATTTCCCTGCTCCTTTCGCTTACCCTCTCGCCGGTGCTCTGTTCACTGGTGCTCAAAGACGCCAGGGAGGAAGACACGCTGCTGTTGCGCTGGATTAAACGCGCATACATGCCTGCGCTCGGCTGGGCTCTCCGTCATCGCACGGTGGTCCTCGGCTCGGCTCTGGTGATGCTGGCCGCCAGTCTGGCCCTGTTTCCTTTTCTGGGCGGCGAGTTCATCCCGATCCTCAATGAAGGGTCCGTCTCACCGCAGACGATTCGTCTTCCCGGTATCTCGCTGGAAAAATCCATCGAGATCGAGAAGGAGATGCAGCGAGCGATCCTGGAATTCCCTGAGGCCAGGATGGTGGTCTCCAAAATCGGACGCACTGAACTGGGCAACGACCCTCAGGAACCCAACTCCAGCGATCCGGTCGTGTCCCTCGTGCCTATGGATCAATGGAAAACCGCCACCACCAAGGCGCAACTCGATGACGCCATCCGGCGTCGGCTGCAACGTATTCCCGGGGCGAATTTCC
>CAADGJ010000022.1 GCA_900696505.1 uncultured Nitrosospira sp. | reverse complement strand
TGAACAAGCTGCACGGCTTGCTCACGGAACTCCTTCGTATACTTCTGTCGCGGTAACCGTTCCATCCCACACCTCCCAACCTCAGATCTTAGGTTGAAGGCGTCCACTTTTTCGAGCTTACCTCAGTTGATTTGAAGATGAATGAGAAGAAGTGAATAACCTGCACGACCTTTCACAGGATTCTTCGTATGTTGGACCTGCCATTGTTTGATGAAGAAGGATGTACTTCATTCACACTATGACGCATTGGTGAGCAACGGATGGGAATTTGCAGCAGCAATCATTCAGGCTTGGAGTTAGAGTTCAATGAGGCGACTGTTATGACTTCACTTATTCAGACTGTACGAGGGTTGATGCTGATTGTCCCGATAAGTGTCTGCCTACTATCGACCTGTCCTCTTTACGCCGACCAAGCCCAATATCTCTACGATGATCAAGGCCGCCTCACCAGTGTGATCGATAGCACGGGGGCACTTGCTGTCTACAATTACGATTCAGTTGGAAATCTCTTGTCTATTGATCGCTTTACACCACCAGGAAGCGGGATCGGGATCTATCTCACCGCGCCAAGTAGGGGCTCGGCTACTACTTCGGTTGTGGTCCAAGGTTACGGATTCAGCTCAACCCCGGCCAACAACACCGTCAAGTTTAACGGCGTCACGGCGACCGTCACAGCGGCTACTGCAAACCGATTGACGGTGACTGTTCCGGCTGGTGCCACCACCGGGCCGGTTTCAGTAACCACCACGGCCGGCACGGCCAATAGCCCGCAGACCTTCACCATGCTCAGCTCTCCCACCATCACTAGCATCACACCGACCATGATGGGGCAAGGCATGAAGATGCCAGCCACTGTGATGGGGACTGGACTGTTGCAGGCCACCAGCGTGACGTTCTCTCATGCGGGCATCACGGGCATTCTCCAGACTGGAGCGACTGACACCAGCCTCTCACTTGCCCTCGCCGTCGCCGCCACGGTCCCACCGGGGACCTATACCTTCACCGTGACCTCCCCGTTGGGGACGGTCGGAAGCGGGGCGGTGACCGTGGCGGTCAGTACACCCGTGTGGGGTTTTGTCCAAACGAGGTTCTCGGTGAGTGTATGGCGGCCTAACAGCAACTTATCTGACTCGCGCACGGCCGTCTCGTCGCCTGTGAGTCCATTTCTCTCACCCTCCACCCTGCCGCCATCCGGTCCCACGAGCACCGTGTCCCCGCCGGTCAGTGAGTACTACGTGCTGTCGCCGATGGCGCCCTCCGGTTCCACCAGCACGGTGGCTCCACCGGTCAGCGAACTGCTTCCGTAGAAGTCGGCCACTATCATGTAAGGAGGTCATCCATGACCCTGACACGCGTCATTGTTCTTCTGGGGTGCGGACTTGCGAGTTCCCTCTTTGGAGAATTACCCGTATGGGCCCAAGCGTTTACGAGCGGCAGTACAGGCAGTCTGGGAGCCTTCGCTCCAGCGACCAACACCGTCGTAACCCTTCCCGCCGACGGCATTCTCAATTACACGACTGTCACTATCCCAGTTGGCGTGACCGTGACGTTTCAGCCCAATGCCGCCAATACCCCTGTGACGATGCTGGCAACGGGTGATGTGCTGATCGCGGGAGTGGTGAACCTTGATGGGGCGACGGGAACGGGCTACGGTCCGAACGTGCCGCCAGGTGGTGCGGGTGGCCCCGGAGGGTTTCGCGGTGGACAGGGCGGTGCGAAAGGCGCCATCAACAATGCTGCGTCTGGTGGGCAGGGACCCGGCGGGGGCACCACGTCAGCTTCCTATGGCGGCGGTGGATCCTACGGAGCGCCCAACACCTTTGTCAGTCTCTTGCCCCTCTTCGGCGGGTCCGGAGGCGGAGGATATCCAGGCAATACAGGCCAGGCAGGGATTGCCGGAGGTGGGGGGGGTGGCGCCATCGTCATCGGGTCGTCGACCAAGATCACCCTCACAGGGACGATCTTTGCCAGAGGAGGCGACGGCGGTCCCCCCGGAATTATCTACGCAGGCGGCGGGAGCGGCGGGGCCATTCGGCTCGTCTCGCCCGAGATTGCAGGAACCGGAACGTTGAATGTGCTTTATGGCCAAGGGGGAACTCCTCAGCCGACAGTGGGGCGTGCGCGCCTCGAGGCGTTTCGTATGAACTTCGCAGGAAGCATCTATCCGTCCACGTCGATCTTAACAGTGACAACAACCTGTGGTCCAATTACAAGCAACAGCGTCCCGGCGTTGGCGAATCTCCCGACATTGCGAATTAGTGCGATTGCCGGTGTGAACACTCCCGCGGCTACTGGCGGCACCTATTCGACGGCCGATCTGACGCTTCCAGGGGGCACAACCAATCCGGTCAACATCACCGTGACTGGAACGAATATTCCTGTCGGATCCACGTTCCAACTCAAACAGATCCCACAGTTTGCTGCCGCCGCTGTGCCGTTGACTGCCACCTCAACCGGAACATTTGCCACGTCCACGGCCACATTCAGCGTGACGCTTCCAGTCGGCCAGGTGAGTGTCTTGAATGCATGGAGCGATTTCACATTGCCTTAGGGCAGGAGGGTGGACATGAGTGCACACAGACGATGGACAGCGGCAATTCCACCTCTCACCCTGTTGCTCTGCTTGCCCACTCTCACAGCCTGGGGACAGGCCTTTAACAGTGGCAGCACCGGCAGTCTAGGCGCCTTGGCCCCTGCGACGAACACGACGGTGGTGCTTCCCGCCGACGGCATCCTGAATTACACCACCGTCACCATTCCCACCGGAGTGACGGTGACCTTCCAACGGAATGCCACGAACACCCCCGTGACGCTCCTGGCTCAAGGCGCCGTGACCATTACGGGAGCGATTCGCGTCAACGGCGATGCAGCGCTGGCCGGATTGACCAGTGGAAGTGTCGGCGTCACCCCTGGGCAACTCGGTGGGCCCGGAGGATTTCGTGGCGGAGATGGCGGAATCCGTGGACTGTCTCCTTCGAATGGCACGGGAGGGCAAGGCACAGGGGGAGGCGATCCTGGTCTGTTTCCGGCGATTTTCACCCGAGACGGCTCGTACGGCGCCGCTGGTTTTGTCAATTTAGTGCCCCTCTATGGAGGATCGGGAGGTGGGGGTGGTGTGGGGAGTACCGCACAAAATGGGCCCTCTGGAGCAGGTGGTGGAGGCGCCATCGTGATCGCATCAACGACCCAGATTCTCATTCAATCAACGGGTACGATCTCAGCCAATGGTGGCGATGGGATATCGGGTAGCCAAACCACCTGTGGTTTGCCTGCGGGCGGGGCCGGTAGCGGGGGCGCAATTCGATTGGTCGCTCCACAAGTGACCAACCAGGGTGCGCTTCAAGCTCGAGGCGGCGGACAATCCTGCGCCGGAGCCGGAAGTTACGGATATCCAGGTGTAGTTCGTGTGGAGTGTGTAACCTGTTCGATCGCGGCCACGACTCCAGCCGCGTTCATCGCGAACACGCTTGGGCCGATTACATCGGCGAGCACTCCGGCGGTCACAGCACTTCCGAGCGTGACGATTAGCAGCATCGGAGGAGTGTCAGCACCATCGACGCCCAGCGGATCACATGGGTCGCCCGATGTGGCCCTCCCGATGACCTCCCCTCTCGATGTTCCGGTAACCCTCTCGATCCAAAACGTCTCTGTCCCAATGCAGTTCTATGTGAAAATGATCCCCGCGATGGGCGAACCGCAGTTCTTTCCTGCCACGCTCTCGACCGGTTCCTTTGCCTCGTCCACCGCGACGGCCATCGTTCGTATGCCTCCGGGTGTCGTCTGCGTACTATTGGCCTATTTGAACTATTATCCTCACGTCGCCGGGGGATTTTCCCTGGTGGATGGTGAAGAGGTGGAACACCTGTTAGTGGCGGCGGACGTGGGCGATCTCATGACCGCCTCGCTACTGACCAAGTCTGGGCGTATTCTAGCTCTCTCCGATCTCTCAGCCGAGGACCAGGAACGAATAGTCATTGCCGCAGGTGTGATGTAGCCGAATTGACCAGGACGCGTGAAATGCGTCGGACTCGCTGGGTCTAGAGCGTCGATGAAGAAAGTTGGACTTGGGCCCTTTCCGGAAACGCCTTTCGCCGGACCGTATTGCTTTGCCATCTCATACGAGTTTCCACCCACCGACCGGGCGACTCATTAATCCAGTCATCGTCAATGCAGATACAGATTGGACTCGTCCAGCATGCAAGGCGTTGAGTTTACTTATCATTTGGCGCCATTTTAAGGTGAGGGTCCTGGGTTCGAACCACGTGTGGATGAAATGTATTCCCACCTCTCAGAATATGCACACCTCAACTGGTGTGGTGCATTGTCTCTTTACGGAGTTCTAGATACCGAGTCTCGCTGTTTAAGTCTGCAATAGCCAGAATTAGGAACGCGAGCAGGAGAAGGGCTTCCGCTTCTATGTGCGGCATAAACATTGTTCACGTTTTACCATGATCGTATATCAGCACTGTTACCTGGTTTTATGAAGGTCTGTGATGACCATCTAGCTCCCTTATCAGCTAAAAGCTACCTGACAGATTTTTCAGACATCATAGACCTTTGGGTGAGACGATAACTCTTACATTCATTTTCTCGTGGATTTTCGTAAGGTCAGATTCAAGGCCCCGCGGGTTTCCTATGCGGCCTTCTGGGTCGTAGACAAAACAGAAGAGCATTCTACAATCTGGGTGTACTTGATACCTTCCGATGTCAATAAGCAGTTGGTCCCCAATTGCTTTTGTATCGAGTGATTTCCGGGTTTTTTTTAGTTCAACTACTATTCCTTCTTCTTTAAGGAGGAAATCCATTCGAGCTGATCCTCCTGCATAACTCGGAGTCCACTCTTCTCTGCGAATGTCGTCGAAATCTATCGCGAGCAAGGCATGAAATAGGTCTTGAACGTCATATTCATCTTCTATTTCTAGGGTTGGTCGTTCGGAATATCTGTGACGCATGCGCCGTGCCACAAGGTGAAAGCGATCACAGAACCGCGTTAGTCTTGATAGGGTGTCTGGACGCTGGCCCGGAGACGGTTCTTCCTCCCAGTACTCCTCTATTTCCTGGATGAGAGAAGACAAAATTGCCTTGGCATCGATCATCCCATCCCGGAATGCTTCATCGAACACACTATCAGGCATGCCAGTACAGACGAATCCTAGATTAAAACGTATGTCATCGAAGTCTTTAAGATGACGGGATTCATTCCCAAATATGTTCTCAATGGCGACCTCGGTGTTTAGTTTCCACCGTTTGAATTCAGGCGAGAAGCTGGGGCTAAGCGGAATGGCATCGACTGCCTTCATTTGGCGCTGAAGTTTTTGTATCGCTTCGGTTTTCTTTAGCATCAGGGGGACTGAGTTATTACTGCTTATGTGATACTGCGGCTTGCCCCAAGAGCATACGCCGCAAAGGGCTCAAAATCGAGCAGGGCCAAACAGTGGTAATGTCTCAGTTTTGAAATGAAAACAGAGGTACACGGGTTTCCTTACGGAGGACGAACGAGATCATGATGCACTCACTACTCGCTGGCTTGATGGCGCTACTTCTCACCGGCTGCACGATCCTCTCGCCACAAGAAGAAGCGCGCTACCGTTCGCGAGTCTACAATCTGAGTCAGTCCATTGTCTTTGACGCCGTTAAGGTTCAGATGATCGAGTATACGATGGCACTCGCGACAGTCGATCCGGCCAAGGGCCTCCTAGAAAGTCAGCCGAGCGGCGTCGGCTATCAGCTCACGGTGCAGGTCGAGCCAGTCACCGAGTCCTCTGCGCGCGTCACGCCGGCATGGGCCATGAATGTCTCGTCAGAAGCCTTCAGGCCGAATCTCGTGGCGATCCCCATCGAGCACCGGCCGATCCTCTACGTCGATTTCTTCGACGCCCTCGATGCTCGACTGGGCCTCAACACCCCTGCCCGATAGAGTCGACTCAAAAGTTCAGCCGTCTGCCCTCTGTTATTCAACTGACCCACTATACAAACGGTAGAGTGCTCATCCAGGCTACCTATAAAAAAACTACTGAACGAATTTCCAGAGCGAGGCCCTCTCGCTAAGGAGCCAAATCTCTGTTGCGCCTCCCCCAAAATCCATTATTTGACCGTCCTGCCATCCGACAGTTTAGGCCGCGGTCGCCGACGAATCATACGATCACAGGGAAGATCCGCCTCGCGGCCACTCTCACCGCTCGCCACGTGTACTCATCATTTCGATATTGCAAGAGATAGTCGGCCCGGACCGCACCGAGATCAGCTCCCGTCGCGCCGAGTCTGACTGCCAGTTTTCGCGAGACAAAATCCGTTCCTCTAGGGCAGTTCCCGGCCTCACCGGAATCTGCAGCGGACACCCAGATTCGCGAGAGCGAGGCCTGGATCTGCAACGCTTCCCTCTCTTCTTTCCCCTGGCGTCTCCACGCCGTGATGGCCTCCCGTACCGCCCGGCGCCCATCCCACCCCGAGGCGTGATATGAGCGCTCTCCCTCGACCACCGTGGTGCGGCGTCCGCGCACCCAGCCCCGCGTGATACGGAGTCCGTGAAGATAGGCAATCTCCGCGGAGAGGCCCCACATAATCACGCCTGCGACTTTCACTCGGCTGATGGGGTGAGCTAATAGCCATCTGGTACCAACTTCGATGCGTAGCGAGGACGCGTGATACAACATGGGCCATCCGTACGAACTAGGACAATGCACCACGCTGCGCCCTTTCAATGATGTCCAATAGTGCCTACTGCCACGTTGAGAGGGCTCAGCCGCGTTATTCTCACTG
>CAADGJ010000021.1 GCA_900696505.1 uncultured Nitrosospira sp. | reverse complement strand
ATCAATTGCCTGCCCTGCCATGGCGAGGGCGGAGAAGGAACGGGCCTTGTCGCGCCCTATTTGCACGAACTGCCGGCAAACCTGCGGTCACCTCGAGTGCGAGCTCTGTCCAAAACAGAACTCTACCGGATCATTACGCAGGGGAAGGACATGATGCCTTCCTTTCAAGGCGAGCTGTCCGCCACCGAGCGCATGATTCTGGCGTCATTCGTCCATGCCATGGAGCCAGACACTACCATGGCTCACGAGGAACGACGGTCACATGATTGATTATGGAACGGTGCTGCCTGCCATTCAGATTCCTCTTCTGGGAAATAGCGCCGCGGTGGGCTTGTTCAGCCTGCTGCATATCGTTCCAGCCGCGCTTTCCGTGGCCTTTATGTTGATGGCGCCCGTGTTTGAATTCAGAGGGCGGACGGATCCCTTTGATCGAGAGCTGGCGCTTCTTGTGACACGATTCACCGTGGTGGTGTTCAGTGTCAGCACCGTGCTCGCCGTCATCATGGTGGAACTGATGATCGGTCTCTTCCCGGTCACCACGATGTGGATGTGGAATCACTTTCGCGTCCCGATTCTATTCGGCGCCGCCTCGTTCATGCTGATGCTGCTGGCCCTGTATCCCTACTACCATTTCTGGGAACGCCTACGAGCAACCAGTATTACGTTTCACATGATTCTGGGAGCCTTGGCCGCTTTCTTCATGCTGCCGTGGGTCTTCATGCTGGACGGCATGGGTGCCTTTATGCTGACGCCGGTGCAGGACGGAGGGACGTGGGAACGACTCTTGACTCCTACCTGGCTGCCGCTCGTCATCCACCGGATGGTCGGGAATCTGATGATCGCAGGATATACCCTTGCCGCCTACGGCGCCTGGCGAGTGTGGAGCCCCGGCAAGCCTGCCCTCCAGCCTTACTACCACCATCTGCTCAACAGGGGCTGGCTGATTGGACTGGTCGCGTTTCTGTTACAGCCTTTCACCGGTCTGGTATACGCACTCGCGATCCATCGCGCAGCACCGGACGCCCAGGCATCCATCATCGCCGGCCCATACGCGCCATGGCTCTATGTCCAAGTGCTCTTCCTCTCTCTGTTCTTCCTCGGCAATGATGTCTTGACGAAACGCATGCGGACGCTGACTGGCAATAGACAACGCTGGCTAGACATCGGCTTTCCTGTTCTGGCAGCGCTACTCCTATTTTCTGCCGGCTATCCGGAACTTCAGCGGGTCTGTGTATACCTGCTCGTCGGCGTGACGTTATGGCGAGTGGCCACCTCCGTGGGCAAGGCTCCCACAGAGTCGGCTCTCTCTCCGTCACCGGTGCGATCACTGGCCATCGGCCTGGCTCTCCTATCCGTTCTGCTATACCTCACCATGGGTGTGATGAGAGAATCCTCCCGCCGACCGGACACCGTCCGCGGCATGATTTCACTTCAAGACGAATTGCGGCATCAGGCACGCATGGAAGGAGCGCTCCGCTGATGGAGATGGAGGCGCTCCAGATTCCCATGCTCTACGGACGGGTGGCTATAGCAGTCGCAGCTTTGGCCCACGCGCTCTGCGCGACCTTCATCGTCGGCTCCTCGGTGATCGGCGCGGCCATGGAAACCATCGGACATGTAGCGCAGAACCACCGTTTCGAACGGCTCTCCCGCCTGATTGCCTTCACACTCATTCTCACGACCGCCGGAATCTCTTTTCTCGGTGTGACATTCGTCTTCCTCTTGAACATCTTCTGGCCCCGATTCTGGAGTCAGTTGTTTCATATTATGTTCTGGCCCCTTCTGTTCGAAGCGTCATTTTTTCTGGCGGAAGCCATCTTTGCCTACGCCTGGTATTACTCCTGGGATTGGGCGAATCAGCAGCCGGCACGCAAACGCTGGCACCTTGCCTTCGGGTGGTCCGCCGCAACCTCTTCCCTCATCGCGATGTTGATGATCGACATGGTCGCTTCCTATATGTTGACTCCCCGCCCACCCGATGACATCTGGGCGAAACTGTTCAATCCAACCATGCTCTATCTGGACACGCATCGGATCGTGGGCAATCTGACATGGACTGGATTCGGCCTCGCGGGGCTCTGCGCGGCGGGATTTCTGCGATCCACAGACGAAGATGAGCAACTGTTTTACCGCTGGGCGGGAGGCGTCTGTTTCATGATCGGATTCGGCGCTCTGCTCATCATGCCGGCCATCGGGTACCAATATCTGCTCAGAGTCCGCCACATCGAACCGCAGGCGTTTTACACGCTGATGCTCGGCGCCCGCTCCTGGCTCTTCGATCTCGTCGCAACCCTCTACTCACTCCTCGTCCTGTTCGGATCCTGGTACATCTGGCGGAGCCTACGGGCCCAGCCAGCGAATGACGAGGGAGGAACAGCCAGGCTGGCACTGCCGATGTCGCTGCTTATCGTTGCAATTGCGGGGATGATTCTTTCCCAACCCTACCAACTGCAACACATCCCGGGGATGCAGATCCTCACCGACCGCCTCATCAACCCCTTGGGAAAGATGCAACCGAACAAATATTTCGCCCTCGCGTTTCTTGTTGTCTTCGGCCTCATGAATTGGCTCTTTTTCTTCCGCTCCTATGCCAATCGAGTTCCATGGTGGCACGGTCAGAGCGGCTCAGAGAAAGAGTCGTCGAGTCCCGCGCTCCTGATCACGTTAGCCCTATGCGCCATGCTCATGATGTTGACCATGGGCTGGGCCAGAGAAACCGCGCGCGCATACAACGGGTATCTGATCTATGGGCAGGTGAGATTGGAGGATGAACGAAGTACCTATGATGGGCTCAAGAGCAAAGTGGCGAAGCCCGAACGGGCACCTCACCCAATTCCGCCATAAGCACACGGTTCTCAGGGCTGCTCATCACTCGCAGCAGGCCTCGGCGCCGCAATCAAGAATCATCAACCATCGCCCGCAGAGTCTTCGCGTTTTTGATCGCATAACCGGCCTGATCGTTATCGAAATACACATACACATCCTTGTCACAACGGGTCCATTGCCGGATGCGACGGCACCAGGCTTTTAGCGTCGCCGTGGGATAATCGCCCTGGTATTTGTTGCCAGGCCCGTGGAGCCGCACGTAGACGAAATCCGCCGTCACCTCGATGGGAGTCATGCATCCACCGAGTTCGAAGAGGCAAAAGGCCACATTGTGTTGTTCCAGAAGACGGTAGACCTCGCCCGTGTGCCAGGTCGCATTCCGGCATTCGAGGCTATACCGGTGCGAAGGCGGCAGCGTGCGCAGAAAGTCGCTCAACCGTTCGATGTTGCATCGCCAATGGGGAGGCAATTGAAACAGAATCGGGCCCAATTTTGAACCGAGATGCACTGCCGCACCCAGCAATCGTTTCAGCGCAGGCGAAGGATCGAGCAGTTTTTTCTGATGGGTGAGGTAGCGGCTGGCTTTGACCGCGAAACAAAAACCCGGCGGCGTCGACTTCTTCCAGCCCTCAAACGTCCCCGATGGGGGCAGGCGGTAAAAACTGTTGTTGATCTCGACGGTATCCAGATCACGGGCGTAATAATCCAGCATCGCTCGCGGCGGGACACTGGGCGGATAATAGGGTCCGCGCCAATGTGCGTAATGCCATCCCGACGTACCGATACGCGCCACACCCACAATCCCTCACACCCTCTCCTTCTCGGCTCGCGTGTTTCGATAGGCT
>CAADGJ010000020.1 GCA_900696505.1 uncultured Nitrosospira sp. | reverse complement strand
GCCGCCCAGGCAACAAGGCTTAGAGCGATGACTGCCATACCACCGAGCATCACGCCGACCATAACCACCTCCTTGGATTGAGCGATTGGACCCACCGAGGAGACAGGTCCCTCCGAGGGAGAGACCCATCTGCCTCAGCGAGGACCGCGTGCGGAGTCGCGGTGCCTCCATGAGAACCAGCGCCCGCTGCTGGAACCGCCGGTTCATACCCGACTCATTTCGTGTCGCCCTTCTGGCTCGAGTGTCCCTGGTGATCCGCCTCGACCGTGCGCGCACAACGGAACCCCGTGCCATGGGTCTGCAGTGCGAATCCACCGCGCCCCCGCGCCCCCGCACCGATGTCCGCGACCGGGCTGTGCCACGACCCGCCCCTGATCACCCGAACGACGCCCTTGTCGGGACCGACCGGGTTTCGGATCGATGCATTGGTGTAGTAATCGGGATCGTACCAATCCTGCACCCACTCGCGTGCGTTGCCGGCCATGTCCTTGATGCCGTAAGGGGAGTCACCCTCTGGCTTCGTGCCTACCGGATGCATGGTCTTGTCTCCCTCCCACTCGCGATCGTAGTTAGCGCGAGCTGGGCTCGGCTGGTCGTTTCCCCAGGGAAATTGACGTCCATCCGTACCGCGCGCCGCCTTTTCCCATTCCGCCTCCGTCGGCAAGCGTTTTTTGGCCCAGGTGCAGTAGGCCTTGGCGTCGTACCAGGTCACCTGCACGACAGGCAGTTGTTCGATACCCTTCGGAGAGAGCAATGGGCCGGTCCCGTACGGATTCGGCGGGTTGCGGTGCCCGGTCATGGCCACGAACGTCAGATAGCGCTCGTTGGTGACTTCCACCTGATCGATGGCAAAGGCGTCGACGTGTACCGTTCGTTGTGGCCATTCATCGGCCCGGCCCTGAGGGTTCTGATTGCCCATCAAGAAGGGCCCTGCTGGAATGGTCACCATGGGAACGGAATCCACCTCCTTGACCGGGGCCGCTGCGAAGACCGGCGACAGGGCGACCGCGCAGGCCACCGCAGTGAAGAGGCCGATCGACGAGTGTCCCGGTCCTTTCCTCGTGAGACCTTGTGTCATTTCTTCTGCTCCTTGCTCCCTTCGATAGCCTGGGCCGTATGTACCTTAATTTCCCCGACCAGGCGATCCACCTGTTGGATCTCTCCCCGGTCGGCGGCCTCCTGCGCCTGGGGCACGAGGGTTCTGGCTTCATGGAGATGTTGCTCGATTTGCGCCTGCAGCGCGGGCGACGCGATCGTCCCACCCAACGCCGCACGGTGATACACCTCCCACGCATGATCCACACTGTGCTCGGCTTCGTGGACCATCTGGAGTGCATCCGGATGGGGATGGCGGGAAATATCGATGGGACCCGCCTGCGTCACTGCCGTACTCACCGCCAGCGCGATACCACCGATCAGAGAACCTATTCGTGAACCACTCATGACTCTGCCTCCCTCATGTCGGCGAGCGGGCGACCGGCCGCCGTCGCCCTCATCGCTGTTTCAACGACTGTTCGATGAGCGCCTTCATCTCCAGCAGCTCGACATTCTTCGGATCCAGGGCCAAGCCCCGGGTCACCGCCTGCTGGGCTTCGGCAAGCCGCTCACGGCCCATCTCGACCAATGCAATGATGTAGGTGTCCCTGATGCGTTGTTCAAGCTCGGGCGGAGCCGTCTTCGCGCAACGGAACCCCAACCCCACACCGTAGCTGTTGTTGAGCGGATGGTTCCAGAACCGATGCGTCACCCGCACCGTACCTTCGGAAGCGATCCATGACCCGCCCCGGATGACGCGCTTTTCACCAACCGTGAGCCGGTCGACGTAGGTCCCGGTGCCGCCGATCCAGAGCGGTTTCTCCGGACCGGTCGGGTTCACCATGGTCTGCAACTTTCCATCGTATTGCGGGTCGTACCAATCATTCACCCACTCGAAGACGTTCCCTGCCATATTGTAGGCGCCGTAATAACTGGCTCCCTCCGGCAAGGCATCCACAGGCAGCGTCGCTTCCCGCTGACGGTTGTAATTGGCCTTGGCGGCATTAAACTCGTTGCCCCATGGATACAGATTGGCATTAGGGCCCCGTGCGGCCTTTTCCCACTCGGCTTCCGTCGGCAGACGCTTCCCACGGTATTCACAATAGGTCTTCGCGTCATACCAGTTCACCCCGACCACCGGCTGCGGAGGCTTGTTGAGGCGGGGATCATCCCAATAGGCCGGAGCCGGATGCCCGGTAGCCTTGATAAACTCGCCGTAGTCCTTGTTGGACACCTCATACTTGTCGATGAGGTACGAATCCAAGAACACCATGTGGGCAGGTCCCTCATCATGGAAGGCCTCAGCCGACCAGGGGGTCTTCATGCGCTTGTCATAGGCGGTGAGCCGTCTGTTCGACTCCGGCTGCTGCTCGCGATCGAGCCCCATCACCGACGGACCATGCCTCACATAGACCATGTCCTTGGAAATGAGCGAGTCTTCTGCCTGCGCCGTGGCGCTGAACAGCGAGAGCGTCGTGATCACTCCAACCTGTAAGGCGCGTTCGATTGTCTTCATGGACGCCTCCTCGAGACCTACTTTTTCGTGCTCTTCTTGATCAGCTCTCGGGTGGCCTGGTATTCCGCATTGTTCGGATCCAGGGAGAGGGCTTTCTCGATTGAGGCCATCGCATCGGCTTGTTTCTCCGCCCCCATGGCGACCAGTGCTTGGATGAATGCTTCACGAGCGGCTTGCGCTGCCTCCTCGGAGGCGGCAGTGACCGACTTCGCGCAGCGGAAGCCCAGCCCCACACCATAGGAATTGTTCTCCGGCTGATTCCAGAATCGATGGCTCGTATGCAGTGAGGTCTCCGGCGCCAGCCAAGATCCGCCGCGCAGCACCTTGACCGGGCCCTGGTTGGCAAAGTTGTATCCCTTCTCGGCGCCGCGAGGATTCAGCGCGAGGCTGCTCTTGTAGTACTTCGGGTCATACCAGTCTTCGACCCACTCGAAGACATTGCCCGCCATGTTGTAGACGCCAAACCCGCTCACGCCCTCGGGATAGGAATCCACCGGCATGGTGCGGCCGACGTTCTGTCCGTAGTTGGCTTTTTTAGAGTCCAAATGGTGCCCCCAGGGGTAGTGATTGTTACCTTCCGGCCCCTTCGCGGCCCGTTCCCATTCCGCTTCAGATGGCAGGCGCTTGCCCTCCCATTTGCAGAAGGCGTTCGCGTCCGTCCAACTCACGCCGACCACCGGTTGCGTCGGGCCATTGAGCCGCGGGTCGTCCCAATAGGCCGGGGCAGGGTGGCCCGTCGCCCGCATGAACTCCTTGTAGCGGGCATTGGACGCTTCAAACTTATCGATCAAGTAAGCATCGAGGACGACTTGATGCTGTGTTTCGTCTGAATGTTCGTTGCTGCCCATGGTGAATTCCCCTCTGGGAACGAGCACCATGTCTTTCTCAGCCGCCATTTCGGCTGCAGCCGCCAATGATAATGCGCTTGCCAACAACACCGACCCTATCCCGATCTGAAGCATTGTGTGTCTCCGCATGACCGCCTCCTTCATGATGAACACCAGAATGTCCCTGGTGAGTTACGGACCTGTTAGACCGGAACCTGCCCTTGAATGGCTACCGCCGACTGGAAGATCAACCGTTCTGCCGTCGAGATGGCACGGAGATGACGATTGCGCCGAATGACTGCATCGACGACGTCCCCGCATTGCACGCAACGCATGGTTTCGGACTCCAGCTCGCTGACTGTCGCCAGCACGTCCTTGTAGTAATCCCCCACGAGCAACCCCCCGCAGCGGGTGCAAGTGGTGTCATTTCGTCGACCTTCCACCGCCCGAGAACCTCCCTGCTGCCCCTTCCGCCGCGCCATTGCCATGATGACCCCCCAATTAATGTTCAATGTTTGTAACGAGTATGTCTAATGTATAACCTCTAATGTCCAATGTGTCAAGTGTTTATATATTAAATATTTGACAAACATTAGACATATGAATATAATTCCAATGAACGATGAATGCTCATAGAATTC
>CAADGJ010000019.1 GCA_900696505.1 uncultured Nitrosospira sp. | reverse complement strand
GGACCGCGACCATCGGATAGTTCGACACGACGCTACGCACCGCGGCCAGCAGTTCCGGTCGAACGACCCTCGGATAAAAATCCGGGCCGATCTCCTGCGCGAGGAAATACACTTCTTCGGCAATCGGGCGCATGATGATGGCCGCTTTCAACTTGACCAGCAGATCGTCCGAACTGAGCGCATCGACCATTTCCGTGTAGCTCTGCAATCGTACGTCATAGACGTACACGTCGTTCCAGGGGGCCCTCCAATAGAACCCGGACTTCAAGGTCTCGGTGGTCAGTCCCTCGGTCAAGGGGTACCAGCGGAGACCGCGCTGTCCAGGGCTGACCGTGTTTCCACAACCAGACAACCCGAACAGCCCTGCAATGATCAGTCCGATCGTTGTATATCGCCACATGGTCTCCCCCTTCCTGCATTCATGTCATTCAGCGGGATTCCTGGTCAGCAGCATGGGAACGCCGGTCATGGAGGCGCTGATGTCGAGCAGCTATCCGTTCTTGTTCCTGTGCCGCAGCTTCATACGATTGTGACAAGAGTCGCGTGCCTTCGACCCAATCCGAGTGAGGGCCAAACAACCGTTCATACACAGCCACACGATGGTCATAGTCCTGCGCCATCTGCCGCAGCCTCGTCGCTTCGTGTGCATAGAACTCAGCGATTTTTTCCTGATCCTGTTTCGGATCGTCTGTCTCCAAATCGAACACCGAGGCGGTGTTCCCACAAGCAGGCATCTGGCAGGCCGCCACCAGCACCAGACATCGGACGACAGCGGGACACGACACGCGCATCATCGCACCTGCAGATGGCCCCCCTTCGACAACAGGGGCTCGCTCTGTCGACCATTCCGCCAAATCACTTCGTAATCCGCAGCGAGGGGCAATAGTTCGACCTGCTCTTGTGTCCTCAACCGATTCAACGCCGCAAACAGGGATTGCCAGGTATACAACGGCAGCGCATCTGCCAAGGTGAGAAAGGTCAGTCGCCGGTGGCGGTGTAACAACACGAGAATTTGGTTGTCGATCACATCGTCACTCGGCAAACCAGATTGACGGATCATCGCCCCTCCCTTGCGCACGATCTTCGATGGATGCGCTGTTGAATTCCGGTCCAAGGAGGTGGCTTTGCAATATATGGTCCTGTCAAATGCGGAGACAAAGCTCAGAGAATTCCTGCGCTACGCGATGGTACGGAATGGCCATCGGCACGGTGGGGCTAGCTGGGAACGCATTTCGCACGGTACATCTCGTGCGGAATCGCTCGAGTCGAACTGTTTTTTTGAATCACTTACAATGGAATACGAGGGTTCGCTGGTGATCCCGGTTGGCATTAGCATTGCTGCTCACATCAGGACTAGAGACGGCTTGGACCTGAGGTAAAATCGCCGTGGTTCATATCAAAAGGATCTACAGCGAACCGGCTCAACAGGACGGAATTCGCATTTTGGTCGACCGGATATGGCCGAGGGGTTGCACGAAGGAGCGGGCGCGGCTCAATGACTGGCAAAAGGAATTGGCGCCCAGCACCGCGCTTCGCACATGGTTTGGTCATGATCCACGGAAGTGGAAGGAGTTTCGCTCGCGGTATCTCGCTGAGCTGGCACAACCGGCACAACGCAGGGCGATCGAAGAACTCGTGGCGCTGGCTCGATCGCAGACACTGACGCTGCTGTTCGGGTCTTCAGACGTGAAACACAATCAGGCGGTGGTGTTAAAAGAACTGATCGATCGTGCAGAGAGAGAATGACCTTGCAGGCAACTGGAAACCGGAACCACCTTCACGCGCATCTCACTGAGATCAGATACGCTCACACGGGTAGGCGGATACCCTTTCAGCAAACTTAGCTGGCAAGCCCCCAGGTGCTCCACAGCGCAACGGCTGCAACAGCCAACATCACCCAGGCCAACTCCCGATCTCCAACTTTCTTGATGATCTTTACCATGGCTCATTCCTTTCGCTGTTCCGATCACGCTCACTGTGATGGCAGACATTAAAGCAAGGCGTATGCCATCACGATCTCAGCAGAATTCACAGTTTTTTGGTGTTTTGCGCGGACAAAGTGAGCGGAATCGCACAGATCGCACTGTGCGCTTTGCGAAAGGAGGAAGGTGTGAGGCCGCTTGAATCTGCAGTGGAAAGAGAAGAGGTCCGTCAGAACTGATCACAGAGGAATGCGAGCGCGTCGTTCACGGTAGGATTTCTGCGGAAGACCTACGGTTCTTGTGAGGTAGATGCAGACCATTACTCCGAGGCTCTCCAAAAACAGCAACTGCCAACGGGCCCGTTGTAGCCATGATTCATACGTGAGGGATGCCGAGGGGAATTCGCGCTCGATCCGCATCTCAAAATCACCGATGGCCTTCTCGATCGTCAAGAATAACGCTCGCCCGCTCCCCCCTCGCACATAAAACCTCACCTGCTCCTGCTTATCCGTGCCGACAACTGCGATGAGAGCCTTTTTACTCTCAATGAATTCTGTGAGACGCGCAGACAGCACCCCTCTTCCGGCCTGCAGGCCCGGCACGTTGGCGGTCAACTCGCTCAAGGTCGCCATGCCGGTAGCCAACCGGCTTTCGGCTTGGTTGATCGGTTCGAGAAACGACTGCTGCTCTGTAAGAAGATAGCCGCGAAAATTGGTTTCCACATCCATGACCAGGCGCTGCAGGCGCAACACCTCCGTGAGAATGGCCGACCGATGGAGTTGCCGCTCCTGCTGGATGCGCCATTGCTCAAACAACCACACATGTCCCAGAAAGGAAAAGGCCAACGCGGCTGTGGCGACGAACAGGAGTCCAATAAACCGGCCACGTATGTCCATGAATCCGTGCGAACCCTCCCACCCTGTTGATGAGTGACCGATAGCACACAAGCGAAGGACGGGAGGAGCACCGGGCTCCTCCCACCCGCCTGAAGCGCTCTCTACAGCCAGTTCACGCGCTCGGCCGGCCGAATGTAGATCGGCTCTTCGACCTGAATCCGCGCCACTTCCTTGCCCGACTTGTTGAAGCCCAACACGGTATCGTTGTACATGTCGAACCGCTTCCCGT
>CAADGJ010000018.1 GCA_900696505.1 uncultured Nitrosospira sp. | reverse complement strand
GCGAGAATTTGCGGAACGGTCAACGCCAGCGGAAGCGACGAGAGTCCGTACGCCAGGTAGGGCACGACCTCGGGAACGTTGCTGGCCAACACGTAGGTCATGAATTTGCGGATGTTGAGAAACACGGCCCGGCCCTCTTCGATGGCGCTGACGATGGTGGCAAAATTGTCGTCCAGCAAAATCATCGAGGCGGTCTCCTTCGCCACGTCGGTTCCGGCTGCCCCCATGGCAATCCCGATGTCCGCCATCTTCAGCGCCGGCGCATCGTTCACGCCGTCGCCGGTCACGGCCACCACCTCGCGCATCTCCTTCAGTACGGAAACAATGCGCATTTTGTGCCGGGGCGCCATGCGGGCGAAGATGGGGTCCGGTTCGCCGGGAGCCGTTGGCGTGAGAAGGCGGCGGAGTTCCTCATCACTGAAGGTGTCTACCTGTGCGCCTTCAATCACCGGCACGAATCGCCCAGGCTGCGCTACGGGAGACTCGGGTGCCAGGCCGATTTTGCTCGCGATGGCCTGAGCGGTCATCGGATGATCGCCGGTAATCATCACGACGCGGATCCCGGCCCTTCGGCATTTCTGGATGGCGTCCGGCACCTCACGGTGTGGCGGGTCCATCATGGCGACGAGTCCGAGGAACGTCAGGCCCTGTTCGAGGGTATCGGCTTCCAGTTCATCCACGCCGCGTTCCACTTCACGCATGGCCAAGGCGAGCACGCGGTACGCTTGCCGCGCGAAGGTCTGGCTCTGTGCCAGAATCTTTTTCCGTCCGTCGGGGGTGAGTGCCGCGGCGGCCGACGATCCCTGCTGCATGGTGCATCGCGGGAGGACTGATTCCGGCGCGCCTTTGGTGAACGCGAGTAAGCGGCCCTCGCTCCAGTGCAGGGTCGTCATCCGCTTGCGATCGGCATCGAAGGGCCATTCACCCATGCGCCGCAACGGGGGCCGATGAAGCAACCCATGGTCTGCGGCAAACTCGAGGAGCGCCGTTTCTGTGGGGTCCCCGGTGGCCTGGCTCCTCCCATCCGGGCGGCGCGTCCGTTTGGCATTGTTGCAATGGATCATGGCGTCGAACAGCGGGCGCCACCGTTCGGCCTCAGCGGCGCTGATAAGGCGGTTTCGCGAGAACAAGCAGCTCTCCCGTGATTCGACAATGAGATCGTCCACATAGAGTTTGTCGAGGCGCATACGGTTTTCCGTCAACGTGCCGGTCTTGTCCGTACAGATGACGGTGGTGCAGCCGAGTGTTTCGACGGAGGCGAGGTGTTTGATGAGGGCTTTGCGCGCGGCCATTCGCTGGCTGCCCATGGCCAGAGCCAGGGTGACGGTCGGCAGGAGTCCTTCAGGGACGTTGGCGACGATGATGCCGATGCCGAACATCGCGCTGCTCAGAAATCCCAGACCCATGCTGACACCGATGGCAAAAAACACCAGCCCCATGGCGACGGACAGGCCGGCCACGACGTGCGTCACCTTCACGATTTCCTGCTGGAGCGGGCTGAGTCCCGATTGGACGGACGTCGTCAAATGCGCAATCTTGCCAAATTCAGTGCTGAGGCCGGTCGCAAAGACGACGGCCTGGCCATGGCCTGAAAGAACGGTTGTCCCGGCAAACGCCAAATTCGCAATGTCGAGCGGGTGGCCATCGGTGATGGGCTCAGCCGTCCGCCGTTGCGGTTTCGATTCACCGGTGAGGGACGAGTTGTCCATCCGCATTCCGCTGACCTCGGTTAGCCGCGCATCGGCGGGCACCTGTTCGCCTTCCTCCAGCACGAGCACATCGCCGGGTACGAGTTCGCTGCGGGCGATCTGTTGCTGTTGGCCGTCGCGAATCACCCAGGCTTTGGCGGGCAACATGCCGCGCAAGGCCTGAACAGCCCGCTCCGCTCGATATTCCTGGAAGAAGGCGAAGATGGCGTTGATGAGAATCACGCCGAGGATGGCCCAACCCAGGGTGGCCATACCCTCCCCGGCGTGGAAGGCGTCGGCAAGAAAGGCGAGGCCGGCGGCCACCCACAACAGCAGCGCGAGGAAATGCGTGAATTGGCGCGCAAACCGGCCGATGAGCGGCGTGCGGCGCAAGGCCTGCAGGCTATTCGGCCCATGCTTGAGAGTTCGTCGCCGCACATCATCGGCGGAGAGGCCTTGCGGCGAGGTGGCCAATGCACGAAACACCTGGCTCGGCGCCAGGCGGCAGATTTCTAGCGCCGTCAGTTCAGGCACGCCACCCTCGCACGATGAGGACCGAGCAAGGCGCGTACTTCAGGAGCGTTTCCGATACGCTTCCCAGCTGCAGCCGTTCCGACCCCGTCAGTCCCCGCGAGCCGGCAACGAGCAGGTCGATGGAGCGCGAGGTCGCCTGTCGGAGGAGCGCATCAGTCACATGATCAAACTGCACCTCCGGCGTGACCGCATACCCTTCGGCCAGAAACCGGGCGCGCAACTTCTCCAGCAGCTGCTCGGCCGCTTGTCGCTTGGGGGCGGAAATTTGCTCCACCTGGTCGCGCGACAGGTATTTACTCGCCAGTTCGGTGACGGCGGGCTCGACCACGGAAAGGACCGTGACCCGGGCGGAATCCGGGAGGAATTGTTTACACAGGAAGCTGCAGGCGCCTTGCGAATGTTTTGACGTATCCGCCGCAACGAGCACGTGGGAGAGGCTGGTGAGAGGCCGTTTCACGACGAGCACCGGGCAGGGCGCCAGTGCGCTGACTTTGCGCGAGACACTGCCCAGCAGGTAATGCTCTGCATCGCTGAGGCCGCGCGAGCCCACCACGAGCAGGTCGGCTTT
>CAADGJ010000017.1 GCA_900696505.1 uncultured Nitrosospira sp. | reverse complement strand
GTCCGTAATCACTCGCACCATCGGACGTTCCGCGTTGGCTTTGTCCTGAGCGGGCTTGATCACAACCGCCAGGGGACCGGAGTCGAGGCGCACGAGGCTCCCGATGGGAATGATGCCCACGCAGTTCACGAACAGTTTGAGCAGCACGGGGTCGAACGATTGCCCGCTTTTCCCGAACATGAATTTGAGAACGTTTGCTGGGGACATCGGCTCCCGGCGGTATACGCGCGATGACGTCATCGCATCGTAGCAGTCGGCGATCGTAATGATGCGACTGGCGACGGTTTGACTCCAGGGCACCTTGAGTTTGGGGTAGCCAGAAAAATCATAGTTCATGTGATGTTCGAAGGAGGCCGAGGCCATGCGCGCGGGCACGTTGTTGATGCCCCGAGCCTTCACGAGGGTAAATACGCCTTCAATCGGGTGCGAGCGCATGATGGCCCATTCGTCCTGCGTGAACTCGCCGGGTTTGTTCAAGACATCCAGCGAAATGGCACATTTCCCTACGTCGTGAAACAACGCCGACAAACCGAGATCGGCCAGGTCTACCTTCGGGTACCCGGCTCGATTGCCCAGGGCCATCGCCAGGAGTGACACGTTCACGGAATGGTTATGGGTATACTGATCGTGGCAGCGAAGATTGGTCAGTCCCAGGAGTGTGGATTCATCCTGCATCATCAGTTCGACGATGTTCTGAATCGCGCGTTTCGCCTGTTTGAAGCTAACCGTCCCTCCAGCGCGCGTACTCTTCGTCAGGTCGCCGAGCGCCGAGGCCGCCTTCGCATAACGACCTTTGGCGATGGCCTTCCTCTTCTCCTTCGAATTTTCCTGGCCGCCGGCTGAGGATCCTACCCGCGTCCCTCCTTCAGCGGCCATTGCGTCGGCGTCGTTCGATTGCTGGAGTTGAAGTGCTCGTGGTTCTTCCAGTTCGATACCGTTGACGCCCGCCGTCTGCAGGGCTTCCTGCAAATCGGCCAGCGTATGTTTCTCCGGATCGAGACTGACAAAGAGATAGGCGAACTCGCGATAGTCTTTCGACTCGGCCGTTGAGGCGAATGACACTCCGCCGATATGCCACTTGTTCAATGCCTCGATGATGCTCGCAAAGACGGCCATCTGCTGCGAGCTCATTTTGAGGTGGCTGTCTCCGAGAAACAGAAAGTCATTTTGCAAGCGCAACGCCACGGGGTGATCGGCTGCCAGCGTTTTCACCAGCGTCAACATGGAGTCGACGGGTTTGTCCAGCGCGGCATTGGTGCGTCCGTGGATGCGCGACGTTTTGATCAGGACGTTCAACTGCGTCACCAGCTGAATGCCCAGCATGGCCAGCTGTTGATCGAGGATGTCGCCGGCCTCGGACCCCTTGGCGATCTTGTTGGCCAGCGACCGTTCATGCGTCAGGATCGGGTGCGCGGCGTCCGTGTTGCTCGGGGCCGGATTGACAGGAGAAGGGGAGTCGGTCACGGGGGTCCTCGTCTTTAGGAATTCGCTGCGTTGGGGATCGTGTGCCGGTGTTGCCGATTTGCGACCGAGATGGCCGCACTGCAGGCCTGACGGACAGCGGCGCCGCCTTTTTTCTGTCCCAGCTCCAGTGCCGCCATGGCCGCAGGCGTGGCCAATTTGCCGAGGATCTCCGCTGCCAAGAGTGCGAGCTCTTCTTTCTTTTTTCGATTCGTCCAGGACCATTCCGTCAGCAGTCCTTGCCAGTAAGGCACGGCTTCATCTGCGGCGGTATGTTTGAGGGCTTGATAGATCGCACGTTTCTCTGCGGGCGCCCGGTCGTAGAAATCATCAGCCGCGAGGAAGGGCGACCAGGCGGAAAAGGCGGCGGTATATTGGCCGCTGGTCAGCACTTTCATTGCGGTCAGACGAACGGTTTCATCACTGTCGCCTAAGAGCGCGACGAGTTTTACCCCGCTGCCCGCGGGACGAAGAGTCGACAGAATGCGCAGGGCTTCACGACGCACCGAGGCCTCGGGGTGGCGCAGCGCTTTCTCCACGCTGTCGGCAAAACGGGCATCATTCCATCGGTAGATAAGGGTAAGCAGGTTGCGCACGAAAGTCGGTCGTTTATCGGTCAGGCCGCGAATGATCGGTTCGGCATGGTCCCGCGCCAAGGTCTGCAGGGCTTCCATCACCAACGCCTGATGGGCCGGTGTCTCCAGAGTCGCCAGTACCGAGCAGAGTCCCGGAATCGCATCGGGTTTCATCATGAGCAGGAGTGTCGTCAGGCCTTCTGTCTTGGCTTGCGGATTCCGATTCAAATGGACGCCAATGGCTTTCAATCGCTCGGGGCGGCCCAGTCCGCCGAATAATCCCGCGACCTGCTGTTTATGACCGTCCGAAAGATCGGGCCGAACCGTCTCTGCTTCCTGCAACATCGTCAGCACGGTTTCGAGCAACGTCCATTGTCCTGCCCGAATCAGCGCTTCCAATACGTGATCCCAGACGTCGAATAGTTTGGTTAACAGAGCAGGGGATGGTTCAGAGGCCAGGACAGCGGAAAGGATGTCGAGGATGTACGTCGTGGCATCTCGAGCGGTTTCCCGTTGGATTTCTTGGGTCAATGCCTCGTGCTCTTCGTCGGAGACGTCATACCCGACGACATTGGCCTGGAAACGACGGTTGCGGTTTGCGATGCCGCCGGTGGTATTTCCGCCCGCCGCCTCCGCGGAGCCGCCCGTGCCCTCTTTGTCAGAGGCCTT
>CAADGJ010000016.1 GCA_900696505.1 uncultured Nitrosospira sp. | reverse complement strand
TTCTGCACCTCCGGATGAAACTGCTGACAGAACCGACAGTCTGGATCGTCAAAGACCAGCACCGGACGCTCCAACTTCGATTGCATGGGAGACAACAGAATGGTTTTCGAGGTATCCATTCCGGCCAAGAGCGCCTGCTGACGGTCTCTCACATACTCTTGCGTAACATTTCGGCCCATTTGAATATCGAAGAGTGCCCCGGAGAGCACGTACCGCCCGGACTCATGCACGTACATATAGTTTTCCACCCGGTCACTGTCGCTCTCCACCAAGAGCCATCCAGGAATTTCCGTCTTGGACACTCGCAACACTTTCATGCCAGGAAACTTTTGCTCGATCACCGTTTTGATAGGCCTCACGGCATCATCCGTTTCGGCTCTCAGGATCGACTCTCCCGCAACCGACACACACACGGCACACACCAACCCCGCGATTATCTGCTGATAGGATCGTCTCATCGCCATCATGCCCCCTTTCACACTACGAATTACTGGAAGAACCCCTCTAACTCACGTCCTGTCCCAACGATGAAATCCACTTCCCGTTGCGCGTCGATTTCAATCACCGGGAAAATGGAGGCAGCCATCATGCTGTAGTGGCGAGCCAACAATTCAGCCGCCCGACCGGCACCACCGGCCATTCCCGACATCGCCACAGGCCCGGCCGGCGGTAAGTTGAAGGCTTGGCTCGGGCTTTGTGCGACGAAAAATCCGGACTGGTAGGGCATAAAGGCTCGGGAGATGCCTGACACAAAACCAGCGAGCAGCGTGCGACCCAACAATGCCCCCTCTTTCAAGACAACCCGCCCACGCATTCCCTGTTTGCCATCTTCCCCACTCACAAACCCTTTCAATTCGATATCTACCGCTTCCCCATTCTTCTTCACGCACGACAAGGCATTGCCACGAATCATCACGCGTTCCGAGGACAAATCTCCCAAGCCTTCTCCCACTAGGAAACAGTCCTTCGCATCAATCCTCGCCTCATTCGGGAGCTTCATGATGTCACGCACCATCATCAGCACCGGGTAGGGACTGTTTGCGGAGGCGCCCCCACCCTGCGCCCCCGTCGAACGGGCCGGTGCATCCATGCCAGAAAGCAATTTGACGGGAATAATCGTCCCCGTATTCAGCCACAATTTCTTCTCGTTCTTTTTGGCGCCAGGCACTATCTCTGGCCGAAATACCTGAAACCCCTCGGTCAACCCGCCCCCGGCCCCAGGGGCCGGTAGCGTCCCGCCCGCCGGTTTCGGGGTGCTTTGCACCGGAATGGGGCCTTTCGGAACCGGCATGGTCGAGACAGGCGTCGCACTTCCTCCACCCACGGGATTGGCACTGAGCGGAGGCGGCAGCGGCGGCAACGCGCCACTCTTCGTCCCGGCTGATACCACGCCACCAGACCGCGCCACTGACTCAATCCGCTTCTGCAGGTCACTCAACTGAGTTTTAATCTCGGTCTTGTCTCGTCCGTCCTGCTCCAACAATCTCCGCATTTGATCCCGCTGCTGCTCCAACGCTTCGATCCTGGCCCCGGCGTCTTTCATATAAATTTCTTTGTCGGTTTCCTCGCGATTGATCGACACGGTCTTGGCTGGAGACTTCCCACGGACAATCCCCGGTTGATTCCCTCGGAATTGCTGAAGCACCATGCTCAGCACGATGAACCCTCCCACCAGAACCACTCCCGCGAGCAGTTTGGATGGAGCGGGTTTCTCTGGACGAATCGGGTCGCCAGGGTTGAGAATCGCGCTCTCCGTCGGTTTAATCGATGCCATCCTAGGTCTCCGGTCTGAGGTTAGCTTTTTGCGTCTGGATCCACTTTCGGCTCGGGCTTGGGTTTGGGCGGTTCAGGCGGTGCGTCATCCAGCAGGTACACCACCACTTCTTCCCCTGACTCGACCACCTCGCGATTTAAGGCGATTGCTTTTTGAACCCCGGTCAGGAATTCTTGTTC
The DNA here is from genome assembly GCA_900696505.1 of uncultured Nitrosospira sp. Classification (GTDB taxonomy): domain Bacteria; phylum Nitrospirota; class Nitrospiria; order Nitrospirales; family Nitrospiraceae; genus Nitrospira_A. The sequence goes on along the minus strand of CAADGJ010000016.1, from coordinate 2,013 downwards.
CCGCAGTGTGTATTTGTGTCCCGCGGTATTCACCAATCGATACACAATCACCCGGTACTTCGGCCCTCGATACTCGATTCCCTGCACCACCTTCAGCTCAAGCCACTTCGGATACCGTTCTTCGGCAATCGACGTCTGCCGATACCCTTTCGGTAACGCTCCCCGCGCAGCCATCTGCAAAGTCTCGAGTAGCCCATCCACATAGTCAGCGGCTTGGCGAGCAGGATCCGTGTCATAGACCACAGTCCCCACGCGCCTATCTTCAATACTAATGGTCTGCGCGCCTAACGACACGCTCACCCCGACCTCAAAGACGTAGGTTTGCTCGCCGGCCATCACGACCAGATCAGCGGGGCCCGTCTTCACCTGGACAATCAAGTTGCGCCCTTCCGGCTTCGCTTTGAGATCCGCCCTAGAGCTCGTCGCCATGGTAATCGGGGCAGGAAAGGTCAGGACGTTCAAATCTCTTCCAGACAATGTGAGGGACGTCGCACCCTCATCACCAACCACCACCGCAGCTCCTACCGACTTCGCCCAAGACAGAAACAACAGCAGGCCAAGGACGCACATCGCCATCGCCCGGTGCTTCGAGTCTCGATACACGCTGGATGTCATACGTCTCCCCCTACCCCTTTGCCGGATCTGATTGACTATCCTGCCGTGAACGATCTAAATGAACCGCAGAGAGCCCAACCACCCACGGCCTGCCCTGATCCCACCGCATCGAGATACGGTACTCCCGCTCTTCTTCCCGTATCTCGCTCTTTCCCACAAATCGGCGCTCAATGCCCTCGAACACGGCCACGTCCCCGTCCACACGACTAGCCGTCACAAAAAACACACGACTGAGATTGTTGGTCTTCACGTACACGGCCTCCGCCCCGAGAGACTCTGACATAAGCCCATAGTGGCTTGACGGTACCCACTGCAGAAGCTGCCGATGGTGAAACTCAACAGAGGCCGGCGTGACATTGGCAATCCAGGGCAACATGGCCATGGCAATGGACTTTTTGTAATACTCGTCGCCGCCCATTGCGTTCGCCCAATATTCCTGCGTCGGATTGATCGGCACCACATGAACCGCGACGTTCTGCCGAAAAAATCCGTTCGCCACCAACGCCACCGCTAATACTGTTGCCAGGGCGGCGAACACCAGATTCAAGACCTGGGCGTTATGCAATTTTGATTTCCACAGCTCGATTGTCATCGTCGTTACTCCATCATCTCTCGGGTTGTTCCGTGAGGTGATCCCGTCAGCTGAAACGTGGGCACACCAGACCAATAGGCCCAATGGAAGAGGAATCCTTCGGATTTCCCGTTCTTCATTTTCGACAAAATCAACGTGCTCACGATCCCCACCACTATCAGGTAGGTCAGGAACTTCGTCACAATGCCGAGAAAGATGCACACCAAGAGCACGGCCAACTCATCAATCTCCCACCAAAATATCTGGGGCAGGCTATCGAGATATCGTGGAATAAATGTGCCGTTCATCTGTCCCTCTTCTGCTTCATTGTGACGGCGGGGCCATGATCTGTCCCGCCGTCACGACACCATGCCTGTACCGCCCGCTTACATCAGTCCCGTGGTAATGGTCGGAATGATGTTGGGGATATAGAAGGCTGCTGCCGCCACACCGAATCCGGTGAACATGCCGGCCCACCGGCCCGCCATCGCCGATCCCAACCCGATCGCCCCCGCCACCAGGGCTAACAACGTCCCCAGCGACCCCTGCATATAGTTGGTCAACAACGTGACCAGCGGACCAAACGTCGCATCCGCACCTGCGAACGCGGGCACGGCCAGAACCACAAACGAGGCAAGCACCATGAGCCCCAACAAGAGACTCATTCGCCACATTTCTCCGGTCACTCTCTTCAAGACGTTGCCCATACTCCAGCCCCTCCTCTGGCTCGTCGCTCACTGTTTACAAGACGTGTGGTTGCCAAACCGAATGAGCGCCCTTAGTTCATTCCAGCATAGCCATGCTCCTCCTCAGCCTCTCCTTATGGT
>CAADGJ010000015.1 GCA_900696505.1 uncultured Nitrosospira sp. | reverse complement strand
CTGAATCAGGCAGAGGTGACACTCTGGCAGAAGGTGAGCGAGCCGGCCGACGCCGTCATCCATGACCGGCCGGTGCGGTGCCGGCAGTCGGGAGAGCGTGCCCTCTAGTTCCTGGAGCCTGCCCCGGCTGCTGTTGCGCCATATCCAGCGGCGACCATCCCCCACCGAGAGCCTTGTAGAGCTGCACCACCGAGACCAGTTGCAGCCGGTGGGTACCCGTCAAAGCCAGCTCCGCCTCGAACAAATTGCGTTGCGCGACCAGCACATCGAGATAATTGGCCAGCCCTCCCTTATAGCGAAGGTTGGCCAGCCGCAAGGCCGACCGTAAGGCATCGACCTGCTGTGCCTGCGCGTCCCGTTGTTCCCGCGACGTGCGCACCGCCACCAGCGCATCCTCTACTTCGCGAAACGCGACCAGCACCGCCTGTTCATACCGGGCCAGCACTTCCCGGCTCTGAGCCTCGACGGCGTCCTGCTGAAAACCCAGAATCTGCGCGTTCAGCAACGGTCCTGCCAAGCCGGGTCCCACCACCCCGAATGCCGTCTCGTTGGCGACCAGCCGCGAGAACTGCGGGCTCGCCACGCCCAGGATGCCGGTGATACTGAGCTTCGGGAATCGATCCGCCTTGGCGACCCCGATCCTCGCCGTGGCCGCCGCCAACTCCTGTTCGGCCTGCACCAGGTCGGGCCGACGCTGGAGCAATTCGGACGGCAGACCGGCCGGCACCTCCGGCGGCAACACCTGCTCTGTCAAAGAACGGCCCCGCGCCACCAGCCCCGGCGGTCGCCCAAGCAGGATGCTGAGCTGGTTCTCCTTCTGCACCATCTGCCTGGTCAATTCCGCCGCGCGAGCGGCCGCATTCGCGCGCTCCGCCTCGAACTGATCGGCGTCGATACGTGAAATCATCCCCTGACGCAATCGGGCCTCGGCAATCCGGACCGATTCCTCCCACGACTTCAAGGTGCGCTGCGCCACACCCAGCTGCATGTCAAACTGCAACAATTCAAAGTAGGCCTCCGCCACCCCGCTCACCAACTGCAGCACCACCGCACGCCGGGCTTCTTCGCGGGCGAGCAGATCTCCTCTCGCGGCTTCGTTCGACCGCCGAACCCGTCCCCAGATATCCAATTCCCAGGACAGATTTCCTTGGAGATAGTAATTGAACGGATTGGGAAATCCTGGAAACAGGAAATTGGCCTTACGGCCGAACGACGGCGCATTGGCCGTGACATCGGCCTTCGGAGCGAAATCCATCTTCGAGATGAGCAGGCGCGACTGAAATTCTTCCACGGACGCCACTGCGCGCTGCAGATCCTTGTTCTCTGCCAGCGCCACGCGAATGAGCCGGCGCAGTTCTTCGTCCTGCAACAGATCCCACCAGGGAAGATTGGCAAAGGACTGTGTTTCCTGATCAGAAACCGCCATCCGGAACCCGGTCGGGACCTGAAGGTCGGGACGTGAATAGTCAGGACCGACGGCACAGCCGGTCACGAGGAGAAGAGCACTGATACACGCAATCATACGCATGATGAGCCTATTCTATGCAGGGTCGCACTGGCCGGGGCCCGCCACCGGGGCTGCTCCGGTAATTTCACCGACAATGTGCCTGGTACAGCAGCCATGGGCGACCAAGGCCGCCCCTTCCCGCCACATCCTGGCCAGGAGGGCCTTGCCGTCTTCCGAGATGAACGTGATCCCGACCAGTTCTACGACGGGCGCAAATATGCCGGACAGCCGCACGGTCTGCCAGGTTCGTTCCAATTCCGTCACCCAGGGCCCGCTCAAACTACCCTCCAGGGTCAGCCGGGCGGAATCTCCAGTCTGCTTCGATGTAATTTTCAACATAGTAAGTCCATTCACCCCTTTGCCCCCGCGAGTTGCAGACCCGGTTCCTCGGCCGGGTCCAACTCCTCCGCCGGTTGGTGGCGCGTGGCGATCAGCGAATAGAACACCGGCACCACGAACAGCGTAAACAGCGTGCCGACCGTCATGCCCGTGACCAGCACCATGCCGATGCTGTTCCGCGCTGCCGCGCCCGGCCCCGACACCAGCACCAGCGGCAGATGGCCGAACACCGTCGCCGCCGAGGTCATCAACACGGGGCGCAACCGCGTCATGGCCGCCTCGCGCAACGCCGCCGTCTTCGACAGGCCACGCGCCTGCAAGGTGTTGGCGAATTCCACGATCAGAATCCCGTTCTTCGCAATGAGACCCACCAGCGTGATCAAACCGACCTGCGAATAGATGTTGATCGTCGTGAGGTTCAGGAAACTAAAGACGAGCGCGCCGGAGATAGCCAACGGCACCGAGCCCAACAGCACGATCAACGGATCACGAAAACTCTGGAACTGAGCAGCCAGCACCAGATAGATCAGCACCACGGCGAATCCCAGCGTCACGATGAGGGCCGACCCCTCATGCCGGATCTGGCGCGATTCGCCCGCATAATCGAGGGTCGCGCGAGAACCGGCGGCGGCCGCGGCAGCCGTTTCCAGCACACGCAACGCTTCGTCCTTCGTCACGCCCGGCTTCACTCCGCCGAAGATGCGGACCGCATTCCGCTGCTGAAACCGATTCAGCGTCCGCGGAGCCGTGCTGGTCTCGATGCGGGTGAAGGTCGACACCGGGACCAGCTGCCCGCCGGGCGTCTTGATCTTCAAGTCCAGCAGCGGGTCCAGCGTGGCTCGATCCTTGTCGCCGATCTGAGGAATGACCTTGTAGCTCCGGTCATAGAAATTGAAGCGGTTCACGTAGGCGCCACCGAGCAGCGTGCCCAGTTCCTGGCCGACACGAGCCAGATCGAACCCCAGGTCGGCCAGCCGCTCACGATCGATGACCACGCGCGCCTCGGGCAAATCGAGCTTGAGGTCCGTATCGACATACAGAAATTTTCCGCTCTGCCATCCGGCACCGAGCACGGCCGCCGTTGTTTCCATCAACTGCTCGGCAGGCAACTGACTTTCCAGAATCAATTCCACGTCATACTGCCCCGGCGTCGGCAGGGG
>CAADGJ010000014.1 GCA_900696505.1 uncultured Nitrosospira sp. | reverse complement strand
TTGTTGGACAGATCCTTGGGTTTCGGGTCGCTCATCGAGGACCAGTTAAACCCTTCATTCTGCTTTCCGGTTTCACCGTGGCAGTGCATGCAATAGTGCGCGTAGAGCTTCTTGCCCTTGGCGGCCTGTTCACTCTGCATCATCGAACAACCGGCACCGATGAGGCCCGAGAGGCCCACGACTCCGACGACTGCTCCAAAGACGCGTATTCTTCGCCACGCCCTCATGCTCACGACCCTTTCTTTAAACGTCTCACGAGTGCCATCTCAAAGCCCAGCGCGAGGCCCACCGCGAGTAATGCGTACAGGTACGGGGAATAGTCCGGTGGTGCGTCGGCACGGAAATACCACCAGGATGAAATCGCTTTTTCGGACCCTTTTTCTTTTGGCTGGCCGCTTTCCGTCTTTTTGCCGTCCCAGACAGCGAACGCGATGCTGCCAAATTCTCCGGGCTTGAACTGAGTATCTTCCGCGACATGCTCCGTGCTTAACGGCCGTGAGAAGACGACCTTCCATACTCCACCCTGGTAGACGCCCTTGGCCTTGACGTCCTGATGGCTGTGAGGCTTCAGCGTGCCGAACCCTTTCGCGCCCAGGTCGGAACCTTTGCCGTCTTTATTTTTCCAGTACCAGATATTGACTGGGCCGCCCTCGACCTGTGCCATCGGCTGACCGTGAGCGAAGTGCGCCTTGGTATCCCCGACCATGAACTCTAAGGCGGCCGCATCATCGGGATCCTCAGAGGGATCGGAGTACTCCAGCATAATGGCGACTGTGGTCCCATCGTGAAGGCCGCGAACCTTGACACTTTTCGCGGTCACCTCCGTGATCCGAACCGGCCAGTGGACCTGAGGGGACATAGGGAATTCAGACACGGAGGCAGTGGCCCATGCCGCTGCCGTGGGATCATCGGCAGGAAGGGAGCCCTTCACAAGTGCCGCCCGCACTGCGACGCTCTGCTGACTATAGGCGGGCTGCACTTCGGCAGCCACGCACAGCCCTAGAAGGCCGACGGCTCCAACCCACCATCTCTTTCCTACTCTCCTCACTCGTGCCATACGTTCCCCTTAATTGCTCAGCAGTCTCTGATCGGAGAAATTACTCGGACTCATCCCAGGTTCTTGGCTTCTGTCCGGCTCCGTCATATTCGCCCATAATAACTTTCCAGATGTCCTCATCGGACATTTCCAATTCCCATCGCGGCATGGCCGTTTTCCATGGCATCCCTTCGACAGGAAGGCCGACGCCTCCCTTCTTGATCCGCCAGAACAGATAGCTTTCCTGTAGCATGGCGATCGTCGTCGGATCCTTAAAGTTCGCCGGCGGTGGCGTAAATCCCGCTGCCGCGAAACCCTTACCATCAAAGTTGCCATGGCAGGGCGCACAGCGTGAGGCGTAGAGGCCCTTGCCATACATGATATTCTCCGGCGTCTTGGGTACCGGATTAGACAGTCCGGTATATTCGCCGGGAGGAGCGGGGTGAATCGTACGATTTTCACCCGGGGGCGCGTCACTCGACGCCGTGCTCCCGTAGGCCTGCCATCCGACGAGCAACGGGAACAATGCCAACACGAGATATCGGGCGCTACTGAGCGCTCCGCCACTTTCCCCAGTCAGGAAGCGGAGGATGGGCTGAAAGAAGGCATCTTTCGATTCACCGCTCAGGGTGGCAAATAACACGGAGCCTGACATCACCAGCATCAGGTACAGAAAAATCAAGCTCGAAGGCAGCGGCGCGCTGTGCGGCAACACCGGGACAATGAATTTCAAGAACAAATAGATACAGACCGTCAGTATGATTGGTCTGATGAGTACGCCTCCCATACCTTCCTCCTCTACTTCACCGCCAATAACTTATCGTGCTTGGGCCACTGCCACGGTGCCGGCATCTGCGGCCTTCACCGGTGCGGGGGTGGCACGAGGGATGTCAAGTTCCGAAGGACTCACGCTGATCGGCTCGCCACTCATTTGCTGCAGGAACGCAATGACCGACAGGATCTCGTTCTTCGAGAGACCGATGGGATTTCTATTGATGTACGGCATACGCGCCGGATATTCCTTCGGGACACCTTCATGTCGGTAGTCCAGGTACAGATACGCCTGCGGTTCCGTCAGACTTTCAAAGATGAATTCCCGCGACAATTTGGCGCCAATGCCTTTTAGGTCCGGGCAGCGGGCTGACTCGCTGGGCCCGATCGAATGACATAGGGCGCACTGGCCTTTGCTGAAAAATATTTTTTGACCGATCGTCGCCATGTCCGTTGCCGTTTTAATGTCGGCGATATTGATGCTCTCCTCCGCCGGGGGTAACGACGCCATCTGCGGCACCGCCAACGCCACCAGCGCAAATAAGCCCAACACGATCGCGACAAATCCGATGACTCGGAGAAATTGCCCCTTGATGAACAAGAGGATGACCGTTCCAAGTCCGACAACGCACAGACCGATTAGCTGCAGTTTGACTACTTCGCTCATAAGTCCTCAACTAAGGATAATGATCACGACCCGCCCCTGGTTACCAGAAGAAGATCATCTTCCCGATCAGACCGGACGGTTTCCCTCACTTGCATCGCTCGCCGGACCATCCAGTGCGGGCGATCCGCCTGCCATGGCAGGAATGTGACCTGGTTCCGGAGCACCCTTCGCGCTCGCCGCAGCTTTCGCCTTGTCACCCATCGTGGCGACCCAGAAAATGAAGGCGACCAGCATGCAGAACAGGAAGGTACAGAGGGCCATCAGGGCGGCCGCGTACCCGAGCGCGGGCGAGAAGGCATATTGAGAAGAGTCACGCATCACACCGTACACATGCCAATGGACACGCGACGAGGAGCGGGCATAACCCATCAAGGTCATCAGGAGGATGACCATGAC
>CAADGJ010000013.1 GCA_900696505.1 uncultured Nitrosospira sp. | reverse complement strand
GATACGATCAATCCCCCTCCAGGTTTGCTCCGGATTCGTGCGCGGCTCAAGCCCCATGTCGAGCATGGTTGCATGTTTGTAGTCCTCTAAATCAATTGAAAGGTAGCAGGTGTGCCTGGAAGTCATCATGGCGCTCAGCGCGATTGTGTATGGGGACTGGATGTCAATGGCCCTGTGATGCACACCGGCAGTCCGGGTCGACAAGGCGTTGTGGTGGAACAGAGTACTCTACTGATAAAGAGGGACGCCAGACCTGCACTCGCCTAGCGGCCGAAGTGGTAGGCAACGCCAAACATGAACAGATTGGCGCGATAGTCGGCGGTGACGTTCGAGCGGTCAAAGCTGAAGTGCGCGAAGTTGTATTTGTATTCGATAAAGGGAGCGATTTTCGGAGTGAGGTAATATTTTACTCCAGCCAACACATTAAAGCTCGGAGCAAAGGCGGCTTCCGGCCTGAAATTTCCATCCGAAATATTACCCATATTCAGTCCGATGCCGAGGCCAGCGTAAGGCTCAACTTTGTATTGATAGCCGGTGACGCGGACCAACGCGTTAAATGCAAGGGAGTGAACTAGAAAGTCGCTGCCGGGGATAGGGCCTGACAGCAAAAGATTGGTGCCCTGTCGCGGAAGATTTTGCGCTTTGACGTTCGACTGGGAACGATACATGTCCACTTCAAGTCCAAACCAATTGAATCCGCGGTCGTCGAAGTAGTGCCCAAACTTGGCGCCGTAGGCAATATTGCTCTTTAGATCAAGTTTGCCGACGTCGGTGGTATCGAGGGTGGCAACATTGGGGCCGACCGCAAAGGAGGCGTAGGTCTCCGCACGAACAAGCGCAGGCGCGCTCACAATGAGGATTCCCAGCACAACACCGATCCATCTGCCGACCATAGCCCCTCCAACCTGGACAAACATTCTCTAATTTCGTTGAGTCCTACTCTAACGGGCTTGCCGCGAGGTGGCAAGAGGGAAGTGTGTCTTAAAACCCGTTGCAGGAAGACTCGTTTCGATGGAGCAGCGTCGGACGCAAGCAGAAACCCCGCCAAGGTGATTGATCCCACGACCAGTTCAGCAGCGCATATTCGGTGTGGGTGACGCGGCCCTCGATAGTCCGTCCGAATCCGCCGATGCGCAGCGAGAATCCCGCCGGGAGTACCACATCCTTCAACAGCCCGAATTCCGTAAAGTTGCCGGCAAAGTAAGCCGGGTCGCCCTGGTCGTTTACGAACCGTTCGCCGCGCCAGAAGGTGAGGTACGGGCGCCACCCATCCAGATTGACTCCAGCAGTCAACTGATACCCGCGGCCGCGCTCAATCGGCAGTCCGCTCTGTGTCGGTTCATGCTGGCTTGTGAGGTACAGCGCCATCACATCGATTTCCTTGAACCATGGCACGCTTGACCAGTAGCGGTTAGGCTGGAAAGTCAGTTGGGGGCCGAAGGCTGTCATGAAATTGTTCGACGCAGGCCGGTCTCTCGGCAACCCGACCCCGAAGAACGTGCGGGATTCCGAATATTGCGCGCCGCCGGTGTGCGTCCAATAGACTTGACCGTTGAAGGAGAAGATACCGGCGCTGATGCGTCCCGCGTATCCCACATCAAAGCGCTCGGCCTTGTGGAACGTCTCGATCTGATTCCAGTTGATGAACAGGTCCTGCTGATAATGCTCGCGGCTCACGAGCAGCTGGAAGCCTTGCTCGACGGGCCGTGAAAAGAGCCGGGCATCATTGAACAGCGCATCGACGAAGGGATGGTTCCGCTTGATTGTCCCCGCGACCATGGACACCGCCGGCCAGATTTCATATTCCGCAGAGACAATAGGCTGCACGGTGTGAAACCGCTGTGAGTCTCCGACGGGCAATCCCACGAACACGCCGACGTCGAAGTTCAAACGGGGAGATGGACTGTAGCGAAGCACGGGAGCCAGGTATTGGCCCGCGACGGTGGTGTCGGCAACCGGGCGTCCACCGATCTGCCCGAGGCCGGAATAGTTGATGGCGTAGACATAGGTGAGTGCATCGACCTTGGCGGTGAAGTGGCGTTCTGTTTCTGTCGAGGGCTCTCCGGCCGAAGACCTGTCCTTCGTTGGGAATAGGTCCCGGAAGAATCGCCCATCGCGGGTGTCCCAATTCCAATTGAACAGGAGATATTGCTGGTTGACCCACTTGAAGGTGTCACGGTTCTGGTAGGTGACGCCATCCTCCGTGAAAAACGCCCGGATGCGGCGAGCTTGAACGCCGAACTCAAGCGAGGCCGATTCGCCGAGCGGAATAATTTTCGCGAGGCCGAACTCCGGAAAGTTGCTCGCGGCATATTCGGGATCACCTTGCTGGCTCAAGAAGTGTCGTCCCCTCCAGAATGAGACCGATGGCCTCCAGCCGGAAAAGTCCATCCACACGCTTAGTTCGTAGCCGCGCCCTCGAACGGCTGGACCACCTGCCAGTGGCTCATTCAGCGACGTCAGATAGGTGGCTCGAATACCAGCCTGCCGCCACCAGGTTAGGGCAGGGAAATAGGCGGAGGGTTCCACGACTAGCTCAGGGCCGAGGGCGGTCACGAGATTGTCAGCTGTATTGAACGATCGATCCAACTTCAGGAGCGCCTGCCCGTTGTGTACCCAATGGGCCTGAGCGTTGAAGCGAAACGCGCCGGCTCGGATTTGCCCTGCATATCCGACGTCGTAGCGATTGGTGGAAGAGCCCCCGAACGCCTGTTCCCAATTGATGAACAGGTCCTGCCGGTAGTATCGGGCATTCACGAGGATCTGGGCGCCCTGTTCCAGTGGGCGGACAAATCGGTTGGCGTTATCGAATACCGCGTCGTAAAAATCGCGGTGTGGACCTG
>CAADGJ010000012.1 GCA_900696505.1 uncultured Nitrosospira sp. | reverse complement strand
CGTTCAATCGCCTGTACCTTGTCATGCACATTGGTCGCGTGCAGCACATCATCCGACAGACCGGCATGGAGATAGACAAAATCTTTCTTCGCCAATTCCTGGACGACTGCCTTTACACAGCCAGCAAACGTTTCTGATTCATCGCCACTCTCGGCCGGCAGCTCGGCCGCATCCAATCCGGCACAGAGGCCAACGCCGCGGTGCACATCACTGGCTGATACCACCACTCCGGAGACCTGATACCGTTCCGGCAGCGGCGGCCACAACGGAGCGCGCCCCTGCCCCCATAACCACAAACAATTGGCCGGCTTCAGCCCGTCTTCTTCACGCTCCTCATTGACCGGGTGATCACGCAGGATAAAAAAGGAGGCATCCATGATTTTCCGCAGCACGTCTGCGCCATCACCGGCCGGCAGAGCCTCGGCGATCGATTGTCCGACGAGCTGCTGAGGATCGACGCAGGTCGCACGGGATTTCCCTCCGACCCATACCATTAAATGCCGATGACCTGAGCCGGGGTAGAATTGGATACTTTCCGATCCCAATTGTTCGTTGACAGCCTCAACTAACTCGCGAGCCTGCTCCGTCTCGATGAGCCCGGCCGTCGCATCTTCCATGACCACATGCGGTCCCAGCTTCTTGATGTCAGCCGCACGGTCTGTTCCGCCGGAGGCGGACTCGCCTCGCACCGTGACCATCGTGCAACGGAACACCACGTCCTGCTCACCCACCGTCACTCCGAGACCGGCAGCCTCCAGGGGACCTGGCCCCGGATAATATTTTTTGGGATCATACCCCAACACCGCGACACCGGTGACATCGCTGCCCGTCCTGCCTGCATCGGAAGGAAGGCTCAACAGCCCCACTTCTCCGCGTTGGGCAATTTGGTCAAGAAAGGGGGTCTTGGCGGCCTGGAGAGGCGTGCTCCCACCGAGTTCCGCACAGGCAAGGTCTGCCATCCCGTCGGCATGCAGGATCAAGTATTTCATGCAATGTTCCTGAGGTAATCAGACATGAAGGAGGCGGGCCACATCATCGCGGGTGGCTTTCACCGTTTGAGGCTGACGTGAAATGCCGATCGCCGTATCGGCATCCTTCAAGCCGTGCCCGGTCAACGTACAGACAACCGTGGCACCTTCTTTTAATTGTCCGGCTTGGCTCAACCTAATCACACCGGCCACGGAGGTGGCAGATGCCGGTTCACAAAAGACGCCTTCTTCCCTCGCGACCAAAGCATAGGCATGGAGGATTTCTTCATCCGTGACCATATCGATGGCACCGGACGATTCCTTCACCGCCGTAAGGGCCGACTGCCAGCTGGCCGGGTTACCGATCCGTATCGCTGTCGCCACGGTCTGCGGCTCTTTCACGACATGCCCTAACACAATCGGCGCGGCACCGGCGGCTTGAAACCCCATCATGCGAGGCAACCGCGTCGTTTGATTGGCGGCACGATACTCGCGATAACCATTCCAATAGGCGGTGATATTACCCGCATTCCCTACAGGAAGTACATGGACGGTGGGCGCATCACCGAGATCGTCGCAAATCTCCATCGCGGCCGTTTTTTGACCTTCAATCCGGTACGGATTGAGCGAGTTCACCAGCTCCACCGGATAGGTCGCCGATAATTCCTTGACGATGGTCAACGCCTGGTCGAAATTCCCTTCAACCTGGATGACCGTGGCCTGATGCATCATGGCCTGCGATAACTTACCGAGGGCGATTTTCCCAGCTGGAATCAGCACATAGACGGCAATGCCAGCCCGAGCGCCATAGGCGGCGGCCGATGCCGACGTGTTGCCGGTGGAAGCGCAGATGACCGCTCTTGCCCCTCCTTCGACAGCTTTGGAAATGGCCATCGTCATGCCGCGATCTTTGAACGATCCTGTCGGATTCATTCCCTCGTATTTGAGGTAAAGATCCACACCCGGGGCAATTTTTTTGGCCAGCCGTGTCGCGCGGATGAGTGGCGTATTTCCCTCTCCCAGCGTGATGACCGGCGTCTGAGCCGTCACCGGCAGGAACTTCCGATATTCTTCGATAATGCCGCGCCAGCGAGTCATAACGATCTAGCCTGCCACCTTCTCATTGAGGTCGGAAAATGTCCCACTCATTCGTCTTTCCCCTCAACCCTGATCAATGTCGTCGGTTCTGAGATGTAGGGCATGGGATTGATCTCGCGAAGAGCATGTTGGATATCACGCTCTTTCGCCATATGCGTCATGATGACGACCGGCACGGTCTGCCCTTCCTTGCGTCCCTGCTGCAGCACCGAGGAAATGCTGATGCTGTAGCGACCCAATACCCCCGCGATCTGAGACAGGACACCGGGCCGATCCAAAACCATGAAGCGAATGTAATATAACGAAGTGATTTCTTCCATTGGCCGGATACGCAGCGGCCTTCGATAGTCCGGCTGATAGGAGGCTGGCGGAACCCGGCCCGTCGCATCCTTGAGTAGGTCGCGGGCGATGGACATCACATCGCTGACGACCGCGCTTCCCGTTGGCATCGATCCGGCGCCACGCCCATACAAGACGACGTCTTCGACGGCATCCCCCACCAACTGAATGGCATTGTACACCCCATCGACTTTCGCAATTTGCGACGCCGACGGCACCATGGTGGGATGGACGCGTGCTTCAATTTCTCCATCGGAACACTTCGCAATCGCCAGCAGCTTGATGGTAAAGCCAAACTCCTTGGCATAGGCGATATCCAGCGGGGTAAGGCCGGTGATGCCTTCGGTATAAATCTCCTTGAAGTTCACCGGAGTGCCGTAAGCCAGGCTCACCATGAT
>CAADGJ010000011.1 GCA_900696505.1 uncultured Nitrosospira sp. | reverse complement strand
CCGGAACCGGCTCGGCCAACTACTTTCAGGCGGCTCGCCGCAGCGATGAGTTCTGCTGTCACTTTCGTCCCGGAGCGAACGATCAACCCGTCCGCATCCTTGATTTCCTTCAGCAGCTCCTCTTTGGGCAGCTTGGTTTTCACCACGACCGTAAAGCCGGCCTTCTCCAACACCTCTACACCCTGCTTCGAAAGACTGTCGCTGACCAAGATTTTCATTGTCGTGGCGCCTTACCTGAAGGTGAGTCTAGGACTTTCCCATAATAATTTCTTGAGCCTTGGCAACCCCGCTCCCAAGCTTCACGGGATACCCCAACCCTTTGATGACCATTTCCACAGCCGCCAAGGCCGTGATGACGTCAAAGCTATCGATATATCCCATGTGCGAGATACGGAAGATTTTGCCCTTCAGATGGTCCTGACCGCCAGCGGCCGTCATACCATACTGCGTGCGCAGGTTCTTGTAGACCGCCTGACCGTCCACACCTTCCGGGGCCGAAATGGCCGTTAATGCATCGCTTGGCCGCTCCTGCGGGAAAATAGAAAGTCCCGCCGCCTTGACGCCTTCTCGCATGGCCGTCGCCAGCATCGCATGACGGGCGAAGACGGCTTCCAGGCCCTCGGCCTTCAAAATGTTCATCACTTCCTTCAGGCCTAAGATGAGGGAGACCGCCGGCGTATAAGCGGTGGTGCTTTTCTGCTGATTTTCCCGCTCCCGCTTGAAGTTGAAATAGAAGGCCGCATTCTTCGCCTTGTCGGCCAGACGCCAGGCTTTCTCGCTCACGCTGGCAAAAGCCAAACCCGGGGGCAGCATCAAGGCCTTCTGCGATCCGGTGATGACGACGTCCAGTCCCCAAGCATCGGTCTTCAGATCGAGCACTCCCAGGGCCGTAATGGCATCCACCACGAGAATGGTGTCTTCGTATTGCTTCACAATTTCGGCCAGGGCTTTAACGTCGTGTGCGACGGCCGTAGAGGTTTCGCTCGCCTGCACGTACACGGCTTTAATCGAGGGGTCTTTCTTCAACGCGTCGGCAACGGCTTGGGGGTCGATGGCGCGCCCCCACTCCACCTTCAACTCCGTCACCTGGGCGCCAAACGTCTTGCAGAGCTTCGTCCACCGCTCACCGAACTTGCCACCGTTGATCGTCAGGGCTTTGTCGCCAGGAGAGAGGAAATTTGAAACCGACCCTTCCATGCCGCCGGTGCCGGAAGCCGCGAGGATCAAGACATCATTGCGCGTCTGGAACAGCCATTTCAGGTCCTCACGAACCTCGGCAAACAATTTATCGAACTCGGGTGCCCGGTGATGAATCATCGGTCTGGCCATGGCCAGTAGCACCTCCGGTGGAACGGGGGTGGGGCCGGGTGCCAGCAAATACCGTTTGAGCATGGGACGATCCTCCTCGCTGTACGGAACGAACAATGTCAGGGATTTAGAAGGGGCGTACGCTACCATAGCCCCCCAGAGGTGTCAAGGTAAGTTCCCAGGAAGATGCCCGTCTTTTCAGCGACTTCACTGCCTTCACCGGAAAGTTGCGTTCAAAATGTTCCGGCGAACCTGACGCTGAGATTCTTAAAGTTTTCGTTCGCCGAGCAACTCAACTCCCTCAATTTCTTGACAAGAAGTCACCTCCTCGATAGGCTACGATTCGAGAGTCGGTCACCTCCCCTTCCCTGAACCGTCTAGTAGGTATCTTATGCATGCACGTTTTTCCAGCGCTGGCGTTCCGCCCCTCTCGCTTCTTTTCGCATGTCTGCTCTCTGTTTCTTCGCCTGGTTCTGCAGGCGCGGAATCGCCGATTCCCATGCAAACGGAGCCCGCTCTCACATCCGAAGTTCCAGCAGTTCCGTTACCAGATAGCCTCCAACCCCCGGCGCAAGAACCTGACTATCTCTTAGATGAAGAAGATCGCACGGCCGCCGCGGAAAGTGAGGCGGCCGAGGAGCCAGCTGCGGTCGCGAGCGAACCGTCCACGGAGATCCCTCCGGCCGAAGCCCTGCTCCAACTTAAGCCGCTCAGCGGTACCACCGCGAGATTTGCCGATTTGTTGACCCCTCCGGCTGAAGTCATCCAGGAAGCCGCTGTGGAGCAAGGGTCGGAATCGGACAATGTTTCCGAATACAACGTCCCGATCGTGCTCGACCCTTCCGTGCAAGGTCATATCCGCTTCTTCAATGTCGCGATCCGCAACCGATTCGAGCAGTGGCTGATCAGACTCAGCCATTACCGACCGCTGGTTGATAGCATTTTCTCTGAATTCCAGCTGCCGAGCGATCTGATCTATCTGTCATTGGTAGAAAGCGGTTTCAATCCCCACGCCTATTCACGTGCCCGGGCTGCCGGCCCCTGGCAATTCATGAAAGGCACGGCCAAGGTCTATGGGTTGCGAGTGGACAGTTATGTGGATGAGCGCCGGGATCCGGTGAAGTCCACCGTGGCAGCTGCGCGCTACCTGCGCGACCTGTACGATTTATTCGGCACCTGGCCCCTGGCGATGGCCGCGTACAATGCGGGAGAGGGCAAAGTGATGCGGGCCTTGCACACGGCCCAAGCAGAAAGCTTTTCGGACATTGCGAAAACCCGGCTCATCCGGCGGGAAACGAAAGAATACGTGCCTCGGTTTATGGCCGCGACCATCATCGCTAAGAATCCGGACCGGTATGGCTTCCCCCAAAACGATGTCCGACCTCACCAGTTTGAAGAGGTGGTCGTGAGGCGCCCCATCCATTTCAAAGCCATCGCCAATGTCACGGGGATTTCCTACCAGGAACTGAAGGTGCTCAACCCGGAATTACGGCGCGATGCCACGCCTCCGGATGACCCCGAATATCATTTGAAAGTTCCCGTAGGGACTAGAGAGAAGGTGGAACAGTTATTGGAACGGGCTCCGACCCACAAGTTTCCGCCGCTGCCGATGCCGGTTCAGGTTAAGGGCCGACATTTCAAGAACGAGACTGATTCCGGACATTGGTACCGCGTCCGCGTCGGCGACTCGCTGGAGAAAATCGCCAAACGGTTTAACATCTCGGTCAAAACGCTCAAGTCCAACAACAACCTGACCGGTCCCACCATTAAGGCAGGAAGCCGCCTGGTCATCGCCAACTAGGTCGACCCGTCTCCCTCTGTAAGGGGGAAAAACCAGGCTACTGCTTTTTCTTGGAAGACGAGGCAGCCGACTTGCCTGCTGAAGCCTTGGCAGGCTGTTCAGGCTGAGAAGCAGGGGCGCTGGCTGCTGGGGCTGGTGCGGGAGCTGCCGCCGGGGTTTCCGGAGCTTTCTTCACTTCCAACACTTTCACACGTACCGCAGCTTCACTGGTGAAGGGCGAGTTGGGATAATTCTTCATCAGATCCTGGTAGTGTGCGAGGGCTCCCTCCGGACGGGACTGCGACTCTTCAATTTTTGCCAACTCGAACAACACATGATCCTTGTTGAGGGCTCCGGGGACGTCGAGAATGCCCGTGAAGGCCTTCACCGCCTGATCGCGATCACCCTTGGCTAAGTAGGCATAGGCCAACCGTTGCTGGACCAATCCTACGAGCGAGGTGTTGGAACCATACAACAACATGAACCGTTTGTAGGTTTCGATACCGGCATCCACTTCATTCGCCAAGACCTGCGCATTCCCCAAATGGAACAAGGCCAATGGCGCAGCAGGGCTTCTCGGGTATTGCTCCACCACTTGCTTATAGAGCGCGATAGCCTGGGAAAGCTGTTCCTGGCTCTTCTTCGGGTCGTCTGCGGGCCGATTGAGATAGTGCAGCGTGGCTTCCTGATCAAGCTCTCGCGCCTTTAATGTGGATTGATAGTCGTACCACATCACACCGGCGACGACCGCTCCGGCAACCAACACCACCCCCAACCCCGCCAAGACGGCGCGCCGCTGTTCCTGCAATACATGAAGAAACCGATCAACGCCGGTCAACAGGTGGGCTTCGTCGAGCGGGTCAACTTTTGCAGGAACCCTGATTCGATAACTCATAGTCGAACAATGGTCTCGG
>CAADGJ010000010.1 GCA_900696505.1 uncultured Nitrosospira sp. | reverse complement strand
TTTCCCGCGCGGGAAGACGAACTGGCAATCCTGCGGTATCACCTCCCTTTTGCGCCGGCGGAGATGTTGGCGCTGACGGTGGAATTTTTGCAGGAGGCGCACCAACTCAGTCTCGAATACTCTGTCCGCGACGGCATCCATCTGTTGCAATACGCGTTGAAACGGCGCGCACAAGATCCCACAGATCCGCTCTCGGTCGACGCGGCCTGGCGGGAATCCCTCATCAAGGTGCTCGGCGAGGAAGCCCTCGACCTGCCGATGCAGTCACGCCGGCGAAAACGCGCGCTCGGCGATCAGGCCCTGCCGCAAGGACTCGGAGATTTCTTCTTTGGAAGTGATGACCCTCTACATCCCGGCCGATAATGGCAGCACCATCTTCCACCGACGCCGACGTCTTCCGCCTCTCACCCCGCATCGAACTGTTCCCGGTCCTTCACGGCAGCGGTGATGTGGCCCAGGAAGTGCGCGACCGGCTGACCGATCGCCGCTATGACTGCCTGGCTATTCCCCTGCCGCCCTCTTTCGAACACCCGCTTGAAGAAGCGGTCGTCGATCTGCCGACCATCAGCGTGATTGTTCAGCAGGAGCCCGACTCAGAGACCGGCGCGACGGTCAACTACGTACCCGTCGATCCCTGCCAGGCCGTGGTGATGGGGATTCGCGTCGCGATCGGGGAAGGGATGTATCGGGCCTACATTGATCGGGAAACGTCAGTAGTCGAACCGATCCCCTTCGTGTCGCCCGACGCCTACGCCCTCAAGCGCCTTCCCTATGCCGCCTTCGCCGCGGCCATGGTACCGACGCTCACGACCCCCGCGGAGGGATCACAACAGCAGGCCCGCATCGCCTGGATGGCCTTTCAGCTGCACCAGCTGGAGCTGGAATATGAGCGCATCCTCTGCCTGTGCCACTTCGCCGACTGGCCCTGGATTCGCCAGGCGTACCAGCAACGGGCCGATTATCGCGAACCGGACGCCGACATACGTCGACCGGAGCAATACCTCGTGGATCCGGCGTCGCTGTACTTCGTATTAGGCGAATTGCCGTTTCTGACGGAACTGTACGAACGCCGCCGCGCCACCGTCCACTCGGACCGTCATCTTTCGATCGACGGCATCAAAGAACTGCTGATCGAAACACGCGCGCGCTGGCAAACCGCGCATGATGAGGAGGGACACACCGTCCCCAATTGGGTCACGCCGCAGCTGCTGCAGCTCTATCTACAATACGTGCGGAACCATGCACTGCTCGACCGCCGCCTGACGCCGGACTTGTACACGTTGGTGCTCGCCGCCAAACAGATGGCCGGCGACGACTTTGCGATTCGCCTCCTCGAAACGGCCAAGAGTTACGCTTATCAGGAGATCGAAGGCAAACATCTGCCGCAGCTTTCCGCCGGACTGGGCCAATTCGCCTTGCCGGATGAGCAGATCGTCCGGGCGACGAACCGGCTCCAGGGCGCACCGGTCACCTGGCGGTCGCTGTCGCTCCGCCCACGTCCGCCACGCCGCACGAGCCAACGGTGGTCCTATCTCTGGAATCCGAATCGGCAATGTTCCTGGCCGCCGGAAGACTCTAAGATCGAAAGTTTTCACACGCACGTCCGCGATCAAGCCAAAGCGATCATCGGCGCAGACCTGGCCAAGAGCGAAAAGTTTACGACCTCGATGAAAGACGGCATCGACATTCGGGAAAGTTTGCGCCACTGGCACCAACGCGCCAAGCCAGGGCGCCCGAACCGGCTGGAACTCTACGTCAAAGAAATTCCTCCGGCACGCGGGAATGTCGATACCGTGATTTTCCTCTTCGATACGCCGGCCGATCCCGATCAGTACAGCTGGCAGGCCACCTGGTATGCCGAACATGCGCAGGAATCCACACTCTGTTTTTATGCCACGCCGTTCTTGAATAACATGATTGCCCCGGGCATCGGGCAATCACTCTATGGCGGCGCTCTGTTCATCTTTCCACCTCGCCCGATACCTGACATCTGGACGGATGAGGCGCTGGGGTTTGCGACAACGCTCGAGGAACGTTTGATCGCCGCCGGAGCCGCCCATTCACATGAGACACACGTGGCCCTGGTGACGCCGGTTCCTCCCAAGGCGCGGTGGCGGCAGATCGCCTCACGGTCTGGACGGCGCCTGGTGCCGATTCCGTTGAGTCGCTTTTCGGGACAGTTGATTGACCGGTTACGGCGATTCCATGTGCTGAACGGACAAGACATCCGCAGCTTCGCCGCGCAGTTCATTCGTGAGTAATCCACCCATGGCCGACCGCAGCATTGAACAACGGATCACGGCGCTCCGCCGGGAGATCCGGCATCACGATCACCTCTATTACACAAAAGATCGGCCGGCGATTTCCGATGCCGAGTATGACCGGCTCTTTCGCGAACTCGTCGATCTGGAAACCGCGCATCCCGATCTCATCACCGGAGACTCGCCGACCCAACGGGTCGGAGCGCCGCCTTTGAGTGAGCTCACCAAGGTGTCGCACGAGAAACCGATGCTGAGCCTGGATTCGATCGTCGATCAGGATGATGTCCGCGCCTTCGACCAGCGCATGAAACGCGAGCTGGAAACCGACCAGCCGGTCTACACAGCCGAACCGAAGTTCGACGGACTGTCAGTGGAACTGGTCTACGATCAGGGCCGCTTCGTGCGCGGCGCGACGCGTGGAGACGGCATGATCGGTGAAGATGTCACGGTCAATCTCCGCACGATCCGCTCGCTGCCCTTGCAACTTCATGCCGAAACGGGTCCGCCGGCGCATCTGGTGGTCCGCGGCGAAGTCTACATGCGGCTGGATGAGTTTCAGTCTCTCAATCGGCGGATGACGGAGCGCGGCGAAGAAGGCTTTGCCAATCCGCGCAATGCGGCGGCGGGATCATTGCGGCAGCTCGATAGCCGCATCACCGCCTCCCGTCCCTTGACCGTCACCTGTTACGACATCATGGCCATCGCCGGCCCGATGCCCGCCACACATTGGGACGAGTTGGAAGCGCTCGCCGCCTGGGGCTTGCCGGTTCCGGAACATCGGCAGCGTTGCCGGTCCATCCACGAGGTCCTCACGTTCCACCAGACGACCGACGCGATGCGGGACGACCTTCCGTTTGAGATCGACGGCGTCGTGGTCAAACTGGATCGCCGTGATTGGCAGGATCAACTCGGCAGCAAATCGCGTAGTCCCCGCTGGGCCATTGCCTACAAGTTTGCCCCGCGGAAGGAAATCACGGTCATTCAGGATATCGCGGTCTCGGTGGGCCGGACCGGCACGTTGACACCGTTGGCGCTGCTGAAACCGGTGGAGGTAGGCGGAGTCACCATCAGCCGCGCGACGCTGCACAATGCCGACGAGGTGGCGCGCAAAGACGTGCGCGTCGGCGATACGGTCAAGGTGGAGCGAGCCGGCGATGTGATTCCGGCAATCGCCGAACGGGTGCCCGTCCCGGGTGAGGAGCGGCAGGCGCCGTTCGTCATGCCCGACCATTGTCCCGTCTGCGGTTCGGCGGTGGCGCGCGAAGGCGCTTACTTTTACTGCACGGGACAGACCGTCTGTATGG
>CAADGJ010000009.1 GCA_900696505.1 uncultured Nitrosospira sp. | reverse complement strand
GCCTCATGATCGGTCTCACCGCGCCGTTCTTTGCCGAATTGAACCGGCCGATGTTGAACAAAGCCACGGAATTGATCGCTCGCTATTCATATGGAATCTATCTGACCCATCTCCATGCGCAATGGGCAGCACTGGTCCTCCTCAAAGATCAACCGGCCGCCGTTCGATATAGCGTCCTGGTCGTGCTCAGCATCGGCCTGCCCGTAGCGCTCTATCATATGGTGGAAGCACCAATGATCCGGCTGGGCGCCCGCCTGGCAGCGAATTTGCCAATGAAATCCGCTCCCGTCGTCCGGTCGGCTTCTCCGCAGCGGGCGCTCCCTGCACCGGCAGAAACTGCACCGTACGGCAAGCCCTCCCAACCCGTACGGCCCAGGCCAGGGCAAGCGCCGGCTGTCCGCACGGGTAAAAGTGCTCCGGCTCCGGCCTCCGCGAGGTAATACCGCTCCGCGTCCTTTCGTCTTCAGTTCCTCCTGGATAGAATCACACCCCTCTGCCTCCTTTCACCTTCGGGTTACTCGCGGCATCAATTGACAGGCTCGCGCACCAGGCGTACCCTTCGCGCTCATGGGCCGGCACGGATCCAGACGTTCCCCAATGCGGCATGCGACACATTCACCATCCAACAAGAGGTTTTCATGTTGACCAGATTCCTGTTGTGTCTTGTCCTGGCTGCAGCCATGTTACCCACCACGGGACTTGCACTCGCCGCCGAACGCACGAACGTTGAATACTCGGCCGATCAAATCATCGAGTCTGAAGAGGGCGCCACCAAAAGCCGGATCTATTCGACTCCGACCAAAGAACGCCGCGAGATGTCCCAAGGTGGCGCCGCGATGACGATGATCACCCGCCATGACAAACATGTCAGCTGGACAGTCATGCCGGAAGAAAAAATGTACATGGAAGCGCCGGCCAATAAGCAGGGACAGGATAAATCCGATCTTTCCGGCTACCAGATTGAGCAGACGGCATTGGGAGAGGAGACCGTCAACGGTGTCGTCATGAATAAAAGTAAGATCATCATGACCGGCAACGACGGCACGAAGATGGGCGGTTTCATGTGGACCACGAAAGAAGGCATTCTGGCCAAGATTGACGCCCTGGCCGTCGAGAAGGGACAGAAAGCGCGCTTCAAGATGGAGCAGACCAATATTCAGATCGGCAAACAACCGGCCGAACTTTTTGAAATTCCCAAGGGCTTCGAAAAGCTGGATATGGGCGGCATGGGCATGGATATGCTGAAAGGGATGATGGGACGCTAAGGAGGCAGTCGTGACACGAATCACATCTTGGCATCTCGTGTGTGCTGTCGCGCTTGGCCTGTCGGGAACTCCCGTCTGGGCAGACTCCCTGTGTGCGGAGAAGGCACTACAAGCAGGGGCAGACGCGCAGTTGAAGAAGGCGGAAGAGCTTGAACGGGCCGGCCAACCACGCGAGGCCTTTGCCGCCGCGACCAAAGCGAACGGCGACTGTGTCAGCGATACTCAACGCCACGAAGGGGTACAGCAACGCACTGCCAAGGCCATTGGCGCAGAAGAGGAAAAGAAGGCACGCCTGGAGGACGCGTTTACATGGTACGTGCGCGCGAAGGCACCCGCCGATGCGGGCCGCATGCAACGCAGGCTCGTCGAGGCCAAACCGGACGACATCAACACGCTGAGCCACGCCATCGACTACTTCTCCCAGCAGAACGACAAGGCGCAGGAAGAAGCGATGCGCGCCCAGGCTCGCAAAAACGTCGAGCAGGCCCTCGCCGAGGAAGAAAAGCGATTTGCCTCGTTCAGCAAGGATTCATTGCATGAACTTGGGCGGGCGCGCGACTGGGCCTATTACGCCAAAACCGGAGAGGACCGAATTCGCGCGCGGGCGGCACAACGCGGCGATACCCTCGCGGCCGAGGACGGTCGAAAGTTCCTCCGTCTCGCCATGTCCTATTACGAGCAGGCCGACCGTCCGGACGGCGTCAAAAAGATACGCGAGAAGGCGAGAATGCTGGCGAAGCGGCATGAAGCCAAAGGTGAAGGCGAGATCGCGGCGGAGTTTTACGCGATGGCCGGCGACGACAAGCAGGCCGACACCGTCCAGAAGCACACTGAGCAGCGCCAGACGCAGGCCGAAGAAGGGCGCAAGAAGACCTTCAAAAAAGAGCAGGCGGATCTGGAGAAGGCCCTCGGCTTCTGAGCAGCCCCTCCTCGCGAGAAACTCATGCTCGCGTTCTTCGCGTGCAGGCCACCGATGGCCTGCGTGTGTGCTTGCTGCCTCAACGCCCCCCTTGCCTGATCGTCCCGGTTATGGGATAAGCGCGGCGAACAATCCTCGTCAGGCAGAGATTGTAACGGATCCTTCGTCGGCACATCCGGATGACCGGCGCTCCACGGGAGACGACCGACGGGGCAACCCTTCGTCAACACTACGATCAGACGTCATCAGGCGGCACGAGACCAGCAGGAGGGCATTATGGCGAAAAAGCAATCCGGCACGGTGAGCTGGGCGACATCGGCAGAGTGGGACGTTCGCACACTGGAGCCCGCTCG
>CAADGJ010000008.1 GCA_900696505.1 uncultured Nitrosospira sp. | reverse complement strand
GTGTCCCAATTCATCAAGCAAGATCCGCGGCCCCTTCCCCGTCCTTCCGAAGCACTGGAACTAGATCCTCAAGTTCGATTGATTGTTCCAGCCGGAGGTATCATTTTATTCTCTGCCGCCCAAATGCATTCCAGTGTGCCCAACACGTCCGGGAGGACCAGATTCAGCATCGATTTTCGTTGTGTCAATACGGATGATGCTGTCGCTAGGCGGGGCGCCCCTCGAGTCGATGAAGCCTGCACAGGGACTACAATGCGGGACTATCTCCGTGGGACAGATCTCTCACATATCCCTGATGAGATTGTCGCATTATACGATGATGAAACGGGGCGATCTGGAGAGTTGATCTACGCTCCAAAGGGACTGTAATGACCACAACCGATGAGGTCTGTCTCAATACAGATCTCAAGGCATGGCGCGGGCAGCGAGTGTTGGTCACGGGTGGAACTGGTTTTCTCGCCTCGAATTTGTGTCTGCGCCTGCTTGAGGCTGGAGCAGACGTTCATGCAACCTCTCGCCACGATCACGTCTCCGGAGGAAAGTCTACGCGTTGGTGGAAAACCGACCTCTCTTCCGCGGAAGAAGTGCGATCGATATTTGCGGCGATCCAGCCCTCAGTGGTCTATCATCTGGCAGGATTCGTGGGAGCGAAGCCCGATCTCTCGCTCGTTTTACCAACCTTTGAAAGTTTGCTAGCCAGCACCGTCCACATCCTCATTGGCGCGACCGAATTTGGATGTAAACGTATTGTTTTGAGCGGGTCACTGACAGAACCCGGCCCTCCGTCTCTCCATGCCGTGCCCAGTTCCCCCTATGCGGCCGCCAAATGGGCGGCGAGTGCATATGGACGCATGTTTCATGCGCTGTATCAAACCCCTGTGGTGGTAGCCGTTCCTTTCATGACATTTGGTCCAAGGCAGGATCCAGCCAAGTTAGTGCCATCTGTAATTTTGAGTTTACTGAGGGGCGAGGTTCCCAAGTTATCCAGTGGTCTATGGGAGGCCGATTGGATTTACGTCGGGGATGTCATTCAAGGATTTCTCGACGCGGGCATTGTTCCAGGAATTGAAGGCGCTACCCTCGAATTGGGATCCGGAACAAAGCTGAGCACCAGAGAGATGGTCGAAAAAATTGCTGCTCTAATGGAAACGTCAATTAAGCCTGTTTTTGGAGCGATACCTGACCGCCCGAGAGAGCCTATCCGGATAGCGGACACATTGGAAACAAAAAGGGTATTAGGATGGGCACCCATGACATCGTTAACGGAAGGATTGCAGCGGACTATCCAATGGTATGCCACGCAAATGCCGGTGCGGAGCCCTCGATAAACTCATGCCGACCAAAGCTCTGAAATGGTATGCAAAGCGCCTTATCAGAAGATATTTCCCTGATCTGGTGAGCCAACGGCTGTTAGGTAGGGATGGACCGACCTATCACCTCTGGTCGATTGGCATTGTTACTGGTTCCTCTCCAACCCGCCTTCGGCATACCGGTTCTATCACAAATCCCGTCTTGACTCGTGAACATGTGACTGATGTCCGCGCGTTATTTGTCGCGGATCCCTTTATGATTCAGGTAGGGGACATGTGGCACATGTTATTCGAAGTCTATAACTATGATGCGGATCGAGGCGAGATTGGCTGGGCAACTAGCCGTGACGGCTTTGAATGGACCTACCAGCGGATCGTGCTCAAGGAACCATTTCACCTGTCGTACCCTTACGTCTTTGAGTCGCATAATCGGTTTTACATGGTACCGGAGAGTCACCAGGCCAAGAGTGTGCGGTTGTATGAGGCGAAGCATTTTCCTACGGACTGGGTGTGCACCGATGTACTGCTGTCTGGGGAATGCTTCAATGACAATTCACTCTTCCATCATGGCGACCACTGGTGGATGTTCAGTGAGACCAATGCTGCACTGGTCCATGACACCTTACGGCTCTATTATGCGGATGCGTTGTCCGGACCATGGAGAGAACACCCGTCCTCGCCCATTATTCAGGCGAACCCCCACATTGCCCGTCCTGCAGGACGGGCAGGTCTCTTTTCCGGTCGACTGATGCGGTTTGCGCAGGATTGTTTTCCTGTCTATGGGGGCTCGGTTCGAGGATTTGAAATCACAGATCTGACAACAACAACCTACCGAGAATGTCCTTTGTCGAAGAGTCCATTATTCGGTGCGGGGTGGAGACACTGGACACAAGGAGGAATGCACCATATCGATCCTCATCGTCTGGACGAAAATCGGTGGATTGCGGCGGTGGATGGGTGGCGGCCAGTCGGCTGGTTAGTCCCTGAAGGGTGGGAACGAGCGTCGTGTTAAAACAGATGCGACGATATTTGCAACGGTATCAGTGGTATCTCTGGATGCGCGAACTCGTACCTGCTCTCTGCGGAGTCCGACGCCAGTTTCACGGTGGGGTTGTATCGTTGCATGCCGCCGGGAATCCGCACGGGAATGTACTGGTCTCCTACGATAATGGGGGATTGTTAAGCAAGATGCGGGGACAGCCGATTCCGACCAGCCACCCGCAGTATTACAAAACCATGGTCATGGCTCAGACCTTTGTAGAGATCGGCTACGACGTCGACGTGATTCACTGCGAGAATCACAAATTCGTTCCCTGGAAGTCATATGATGTAGTCGTCGATACTCGTTTTAACTTACAGAGGCTTGCTCCCTATCTGCCGTCGAATTGTATCAAGATACTGCACTGTGACACGGCGCAGCTGGTCTATCAGAACGTGGCCGAGATGACTCGTGTATTGGCATTTCAGGCACGGAGAGGCGTGACTCTTCCCTTGAATCGTCTGGAAACCCCGCACTTAGGTGTTGAACAGGCTGACTATCTCACGACGTGCGGCAATGAGTTCACGATGAATACCTTTGCGTATTCCGGAAAACCAATTTTCCGGCTGCCCATGCTCGCTCAAAAAATGTGGCCTTGGCCTGAAACAAAAGACTTTGAGGCTTCGCGGCATCGATTCCTATGGTTCGGCAGTCGAGGGATGGTTCATAAGGGACTCGATGTGGTGTTAGAAGCCTTCGCCCAAGTCCCCGAGTGCCAGCTTACTATCGTCGGGCCGGTGCATGACGAACCGGAGTTTGTGAACGTCTATCGAAAAGAACTGTTTCATACATCGAATATTAAGTGTGTGGGATGGCTCGATAAGCTCAGCGATGATTTTCGGACTATACTGGAACAGTCAGTGGCCCACGTATTTCCATCATGCTCAGAAGCCGGAGCCGCAGCGGTGATAGAGACAATGGCTGCTGGGGTCATTCCGGTGGTGACCTATGAATCTTCCATAGATGTCGAAAACTTCGGAGTTCTCTTGCAGGATGCCTCAATTGAAACCATTATTCGCCAGGTGAGGGAAATCGCTGCGATGCCGGTAGAGGAGCTAAAGCGAAGAGCTCAGAAAGCTTGGGAAGCAGCTCATTGCAATCATACGCCGGAAAAGTTTGAGTGTGCCTATCGTGAGACTATTGAAATG
>CAADGJ010000007.1 GCA_900696505.1 uncultured Nitrosospira sp. | reverse complement strand
TGGGATGGGAAGACAGCGGAACGAATCGTGGCGCATTTGGAGACACTGCTGGTGCGCGCATGATCCAGACCGCACACACTGAACGAGCTTTGAATCATACTCGGTGCCACTAAGCCAGAGCTAGTTGTCAAATTACCCTGCCGAGTTCAGCCGCAGTACGTATCACACACTTCTTCACAACGGGCGGAGATATAACATTTCGCCCGAAATCCTACGTACAAACTTTGGCCGTCGATCTGAATCGAACGTGTCGCAAAACGAATCAGTGACATGCGTTCGCATCGTCCTACTGTTCTACGTATACTAAGAGTCCGTGTTTTCCTGGACAATAGTGTTCAATTTGCTTATCGTTTGAAGAGAGTGCTTGTAGACTGTCACACACAACACAGGCTAACCGGTGATTTCGCAAGAGCTTTATAGAAGAAGCGACCACCGGGTAATCAGGCCCGCCAGTTGCATCGGTCAATCCGATGCTTCCGCTGGATTGAGGATCGGAAATTCAGCCGAGTAATTGATCGAACAACCACAACCAAGTGCATGCAATCGTGAAGTCCATTGCCATCATACAGCGACATATTCCGCATTATCGCGTCGAATTATTCTCGGCACTGGAAGCCGAGGCTCGACGATTCGGCTATCAGCTCACCGTATTTTCAAGCCAAGACCAGAGTCGGAAAAGGATGCCCTTTTCACACTGTGCCCTGCCGATGCGCCACGTGGGTTTCAACAGACAAGCCCCTGGGTGGCTGGCAGGGTTGAAGCAAGCCGTCGCGGGTTCAGATGTGATCGTGGCGCCGCACGAACTCCACTGTCTGTCGATTCCATACCTCTGGATGCAACGTCGGCAACTGTGCTCCAACTGGATTTGGTGGGGACACGGCTATAA
The DNA here is from genome assembly GCA_900696505.1 of uncultured Nitrosospira sp. GTDB lineage: Bacteria > Nitrospirota > Nitrospiria > Nitrospirales > Nitrospiraceae > Nitrospira_A. The sequence continues at coordinate 6,572 of CAADGJ010000007.1, read as the reverse complement.
CTATCAGGCATCCACGCAGCATCCCATCTACCGCTGGACAATCAACGGCATGAAAGATTTTCTCGGCATCCGTGCAAACGGCATGATTACCTACACCCAAGGGGGCGCGAACTACTGGCTGGAGCGAGGAATGCCGTCCAACCGAGTATTTCCTTTTATGAATACGATCAATGTAGAGGGGTTGTGGGAGAGCCGTCGTCAGGTTACCGAACACCACCTTGCTGAGGCTAGGTTACGACTGGGGTTGAGAGACAAGAAGATTTTACTGTTTTCTGGTCGATTGTATGCCGACAAGAAGGTCGACTTGCTGCTGCAGGCTTTGCTGCATGTTCAGCGAGCCTGCCCTGACGCTGCGCTGCTGATTCTCGGTGATGGGGCAGAACGTTCGCGATTGGAAGTTCTCTGCCGAACACTACGGTTACACGACGTGCATTTTCTCGGTGAGATTACAGATACGCTCGTATCGAGCGTTTATTTCAAACTTGCCCAGATGCTGGTTATCCCAGGACTCGTTGGTTTAGCTATCGTCCATGGCTTTGCGTTCAGTCTCCCCCTCATTACCACCGAACACCCTGCTCATGGTCCGGAAATCGAATATCTGTCGAGACACAACGGTTGTATAACCGCCCCCAATCCTGAGACTTATGCAGCCGAAATCATTCGAGTCCTGACCTCGTCACGCGAGTATCGCTCTATGCAAGAAGAGGCGGACAACACCGCGCGACAACTTACCCTGCGCGCCTCGGCCAGCCGGTTCATGCAAGGTATCCATCAAATTTCCAATCCTTCGGGTCCGGCTGTGATCGACCGGAGACGCTTCAAACGAACAGCATTGGATTCTTCAACTACCGCTGCTTGAGAGGAGGGCATTCATGATATCACGGCGCCGGTTCCTTCAGCTTTCTGCCGCCGTAGCTGCAAGCACTCTGTGTCCTATCCCTTCGCGCCTGAGTTACGGCCAGGAATTGTTCGAGAGTCGCGCCATTTTTGACGAAAGTTTGAGCTGGATTACGGAGCATTCCGCCCACAGTCTCTGTCAGCGCATTAAACAAGCGGGGTTTAACGTGTTAATGCCATGTGTCTGGCATGGCCGGGGAACCAGTTGGCCGTCCAGTTTGGCTCCATGGGACAGTTACAAATTGGAGGAACTAGCTCGCTGGAATTCCAGCTTTGATCCGTTCGGCAAGCTGGTGGAAATCGCCGCACAATATCAGATCGAGATTCATCCCTGGTTCAGTGTGATGCAACGCCAGCGAAACTTTTTTCCACAGTTTTATGGACCAGGAACGCCGGATGAGGGCTTCGATGTTCATCGCGCCGACTTCCGCACCTTCATTACAGATCTCATACTTGAGTGTATTTCACGATATCCGGTCCAAGGGGTGAATCTGGACTATATCCGGAGCATCACTATCTGCCAGAGCCCAACCTGCGTGCAGGAGTATCGAAGCCTGACTGATCGCAATTTAATGGTCGACAGACTGAGTTATGGCGTGTCGACCGAGGCGCGCGAAGCGATCGCCGATTGGAACGAGCGCTCAGTTGGAGATATTGTCCGACGGGTATCGGGTCATGTACGGAAACATCAGCCGCACATGTTGGTCAGCATCTGTGGGCATCCCGGTCATCCAAACTTGTATATTCAGGGGCAGAAGAGCGTTAAATGGTCGGACGAGGGATTGATCGACGTCATTTACGACATGCGTTATCCCGCTGAACCGAACTGGGATGAGATACGCGCCGTGCAAAAGACGATGAAACGTCCCGAGGCCTATGCCGTTCTGTGCGGCAATTACGACGTCATCGGGACGCAGCGCACGCCCATCTCTAGTGCTGGCGCCCGAGTGGCATCCCACATTACTCATGGCCGCCAGATTGCTCAGGGAAACGGTGTCGGGCTCTATCTCTATAGTCTCTTGAACGAAGACCAAATTACCGCACTCAGCGGCGGTCCATTTCACCTTCCTGCCCGCCCGAGATGGTCACGCGCATTCTCTCGTGAGCCGGCATCACCGACAGGGCTGTTCGTGCAATAGAAACAATTCTCACTGTTGATTCACGGCATGTGGAATTTGATGCTTCCGTAACCGTGATGTCACGTATAATGCGAGCGCCATCCAGTCCGCATTATCATCACATTCGTCCGGAGCCAGCTGATGTTGTGGGTCTTTGGTTTTTTGATATTTGCCCTTCTGATCAAAGATACGGCGCCAATCGGTGACGTGTATGTATTGCGCAGCTTATCGCAGGGCATGTGCCTGGCAATGGGAGTGTGGTGGCTGTTCACGCGTGGGAGCATCGCAACTATACAACGGTATTGGTTGATCCTGGCTTATTGTGGAATTTTGTCCGGGACAGCGTTTGTCTCGGCAGACCCGTCGCGTGTCCTGCTGCAAGTTCTCTCCTTGACCGCCGTCACGCTATTCTTTGTGAGCTTTTGCGAACAGGCTCAGGAAAAGCCGGCCATGCAAACGATTGCCGCCCGGATCGCCATCTATGCGCTCCTGCCCGTTTGCATCTGCAGCTTACTGCTCTACAAGATCGCCCCGACCTTGTCTTACGATCAATCGGTTGAAAGCTTAGCATGGGACAACACACACCGCTTCAAAGGCTTGTTCGGCAAGCCAGGAGGCATTGCCGCAGCCTCGGGCATTCTGCTGGGACTCTGCGTATTTACACAGGTTCAATGGATTGTTCGTGCAGCTGGGGCTGGCTCTGCGATCTTTTGTATGTACCTGACGTTATCGCGCAGTTTCTGGATAGGATCATTCGTTGCGCTGGCAGCGACCTTGTTCCTCTATGTCCGGCGCAAAGGGCTTCTCCTCGCTGGAGGGATCGGGGGATTGCTCTCTGTGTTACTTCTGATTGTTTTCCTGAATGTAAATACCTCAACGTTGCACCAATCGAAGGCAATGCGTTCAGATTCTCTCGAAAATCTGTCAGGGCGCACCACAGTGTGGGCACTCGCCTTGACCCGGTTTTGGGATCGGCCATTGCTGGGGTATGGATATACGGAGGGCCACCATGCATTTCTGTATAGCCAGCATGGCCGTAAGCAGGATAGCTCTGGTGAAAACGTTGGCCTTCTTAGGAATGAAACCTTCTCTTTACATAATGGATACATTCAAGCCTTGCTTGATTCAGGGGGGGCGGGTGCGTTGGTTTATGTCGCCCTCATAGTCATGACTGCCTGGCGAATGGTGTGGCACGATAGTGCGAAAGTTCATGCTAGCGCTCTCTACTGCCTCATATTTTTGTCGATCGCTAATATCGGGGAAACCTTGGTCTATACCCCTGCGACATTTCATGCTACCTACTACTGGTATGCCGCGATTCTGGCGCTAGGCTTACGTCCGTCTATGGCTCCTGATTTGGCCCCTCCCGTTTCGAAAGAGGCACGGGGAGAGCCGATAAAACCTACCCGGTATCCAATACTTTCCTATCCAACCACTTGATGCCGTCATGTGATAGGGGTGGGGATTGGTTCCTGGCACTGGTCAACGTGCAGATCGGATCAGTCCGCTGACGCAGGAGACTTCCGGTCCGCTCAGCAGAAATCCATATCGGCCTGCCATGCAAGAACCCGAATTTGTGTCAGAGCCGATACATGAAATGAGCCGCCGAAGCTTCCTGCCAACGGCACGGCAAATTGGAGCATTTCGAGCCGAGTTCACCTCCAGCCTTCAAGGACGCTTGAAAGGTTCACCCCCACACGATGGCTTCCTGAAATGAGTTCTGCCTTATCACCGCCGCACAATCGCCATACCGAACGTCTTGTTGTTGCTGGATCGGCTGTGCTCCTCGCCTCGATCTTTGGAAACGGACTGAACTACTTACTCGGCGTTTTTCTGGCACGATCGTTCGGTGCCATGCAGTTTGGACTGTATGCGTTAGGTCTTACTTTTTTCAGCACATTGACGTTGATCGTTCCCTTGGGGATGGATACGGGAGCAATCAAGTTCATTTCAGAGTATCGAGTCCGACAAGACCAGCCTGCCATTCTTCGAACGATTGTATACGCGAGCGGAATCACCTTTGTGACCAGCCTATTGAGTGCACTCTGTCTCGTCGGGTTTGCCGGGACAATCAGCGAATCACTCTATCGCAAACCTGAACTGACAACCCTTCTGATCTATTTCGCGGCCGGGATTCCACTGTATGCCGTGACTGGAATATGTCTATCTTGCCTCCAAGCTCACCAGACCGTTCGTCCGCTTATCATGGTGCGATACCTGTGGGAACCCGTGTCAAAATGTGCATTCGCAGGTCTGGCCGTATGGGCAGGATGGGGATTGACCGGTGTGCTTTGGGGAATACTCATCACACTCCTCACAAGTCTTGTCGTAACAATTAGGTTAGTGAGCGCTCTCCCTTCGGCAGGAGCACAGGGCGTGGATCTGTGGCGGGGACCTGATGTGCGAAAGCTGCTAGCCTATTGTCTCCCCCTTGGCACAGCAACGCTCGTCGGAGTCATAACTCCACGGGCCGATATGTTTATTCTGGGATCCTGGGCCAGCATGCATGAGATCGGCATTTATCAAGCCGCATTCCAAACGGCCGCAGCCTTGACCCTAATTCTCGGTGCGCTGGAAACCTCGCTGACACCGTTTTTTGGACAGCTGCATGCAGCCCACGATAAGAACGGGCTGGAACAGATGTATCAAACGGCTTCACGATTAGTCTTCCTGTTCACCGTTCCGCTTTTCGTGTTTCTCGCGGTGTTCAACGAGGAGGCGTTGTCTGTGTTCGGGCAGGAGTTCAGGGCAGGGGGTGTGCTGTTGACCATCTTAGCCGCGGGACAACTTCTGAGCAGTGCCGGCGGATCACCAAACAATCTCTTGCTCATGGGAGGGCACTCTCGACTCGTGATGTGGAATACGATCGGAGTCGGGATTGTTTCTTTAGGCGTGTTCGCAGTCATGATTCCGTATTGGGGTGTTCTAGGTGCCGCGATCGGAGCCGCCACCACTCAGGTACTCGGAGTCGGCATTCGTATTCTGCAGGTCTGGCGGATACATCGCATACAACCGTTTACGCGGCGACTCTCAAAACCAATTCTCGCCGGAATGGGCACCGCGCTGTTCGCACTCTCGGTGAAGCCAATCATTCCCAACGTTCTATTGCCTGTTCTTGGGTGCGGGATGGGACTACTCTACGTTTTTTTGCTGATCATGCTAAAAATCGATGCTCAGGATCGTAAGTCGTTGGACGCGATAGTACAGAAAGCAAAGCTGCTTGTTGCGACACGTGCCCAATGCTGATACAAAAGACACACTTATGAAACTGACCGTCCTCACAAACATTCTCACACCGTACCGGATACCACTGTTTCAGGCGATGGCCGAGCAGGTCGATGATTTTTCAGTTCTTTTAATGGCTGAACGTGAGGAGAACCGCCAGTGGGAACTGCAGCAGCCTCCTTTCAAAGTCCAGGTGCTGCCAGCCTTCCAAATCAAACCTAAAGGCTCCGAGATATCTCGTCACTGGAATTACACCGTCATTCGTACGTTGCGAAAGCTGCAACCGGACGTTGTTCTGAGCGGAGGCTTCGCCCCGGCCAATATTTCCGCCTTTTTGTATTGCAAGATGTTTCGCAAAGCGTTTATCGGTTGGGGAGAGTTAACTCTCCAAGAACCTTCGAACGCTTCATTCGTCAGAAGAATCATCAGACGGCTGCTCATCAGCTTATCCAATGGATCTATCGCATCGTCTTGCGCCGCACGTGAAACATTCCTTCACTACGGAGCTCTTCCAGAGCAAGTGCTGACAGTGACTTTACCGCTCGACGTCATTCAACTTCGTAAGCGTGTCGAGGAGATCCGAAAGACGCCGCGTTTTCACGAGAAGCAGCCGAGTGTTTCGAGGCCCGTATTGCTATCGATCGGCCGGGTCACCAAACTCAAAGGGTATCAAGAACTGTTTGATACGTACGATCAACTTCTTACAACACATCCGACAACATCCCTGATCATTGTGGGTGATGGCCCCGACCGGAAGTACTTCGAAGATCTGGCCAACCAGCGAGGCTGGAGCAACATTTATTTCATCGGTTTTGTACAACCGGAAGAACTAGCCACGTATTTTGCACTCAGTGACGCCTTTGTCTTTTTTACACTCTACGATCAATTCGGACTCGTGCTCAGCGAAGCCATGGCCGCGGGGGTTCCCGTCGTCTCCTCTATTCATGCTGTTGCGACCCTCGAACTCGTTGAAGAAGGCGTCACGGGATTTCGTATCGATCCAGCAAATTCTGCAGCTTCAACAGAAACAATACGGCGACTATTTAATATGCCCTCATCCGAGCGCGCACGGCTCGTGCAAGCCGCCTATCAACGCGTCTTGCCCTGCGACTTCCAAAGCAGTGCAAAAACGATGGTTGAGTTTCTTCGAGCCGCCTCAGCCGGCCCTCAACCGCAGCGTGACGAACACCCAGGTAGACATGCCGGAGTGACATAAGGTGCTACACTCATAGCTGCTGTTGACGATACAGCAAGTGAAGGTATTGACACGAGCTTCAGGTGTTTCTGCACAGCGAAATGCCGTCGAAAGTCCTGCGTGACGCGTCACGTGAT
>CAADGJ010000006.1 GCA_900696505.1 uncultured Nitrosospira sp. | reverse complement strand
TGCGTCGAGATTATCCGGCCTCGCGGTAGCCGCACTCTTCTTCATTACGGCACTGCACAGAGCGGCCGGCTTGCTTACTGACTTTCTCAATGAGGAACGGGGCCTGACACTTGGGACAGGGCTTATTAATCGGCCGATCCCAAAGCGCAAACTCGCACTCCGGATAACGGCTACACGAATAAAAGTTTCGCCCTTTTTTCGTGCGCTTTTGAACCAGATCCCCTCCGCATCCAGGCTGTGGACATTTCACCCCCAAGGCAATGGCTTTCGTCGTTTTGCATTCGGGATAAGCGGAACAGGCTAGAAATTTTCCGAAGCGGCCAGATTTGACGACCATGGGGCTTGAACATTTCTCACACTTTTCGTCGGTCGTCTCCTCCAGCTTGGGAACGATTTTGATTGTCCCGTCGGGAAGTTTTTCAAAGTTCTGCGTATTCTTGCAGGGAGGATCTTCCTTATATCCAGGACAGGCCAAAAACTTTCCGTTTCGCCCCCACTTGATCTCCAACATGCGGCCGCACTTTTCACAAGGCAGGTTGGTCGGGGGCTCAACGATGTCTTTGGGGCCGGGAATACTTTGCGCCAGCTCCATTTCCCTGACAAAGGGGGCATAAAACTCCCTCACCGCAGACACCCACGGCTTGGTTCCCTCTTCAACTTCGTCGAGTTGCTCTTCCATATGCGAGGTGAATTCTGTGTCCAGCAGATCCGGAAACCCCTTCAGCAAAAAGTCATTGACCGTCCGACCCGTTTCGGTCGGCAGGAAACGGCCCTCGACCTTCTCGACATATTTCCGATCCTGAATCGTAGAAATGATGGCGGCATAGGTCGATGGGCGACCGATGCCCTTTTCTTCCAGTTCACGGATCAACAGCGCTTCGTTGTAACGAGGCGGCGGCTGGGTGAAATGCTGTTTTGAGATAAGGCCCGGCAGGGTCTGTGCCTCCTGAGTGACCAGATGCAGCGACTCTCCTTCACGGAGTACGGGAAGCTGCCGGTCCGACTCGTCCTCCGACTCTTGCTCACTTTTAGGCTTCTGCGAGGGTAATTCCTTGTCGGTCCCCTCCAGGTAGACGGCTGTGTGGCCGGGGAATTTCACGACGGTGCCGGTCGTGCGAAACACGTAGCGTTCTGGTGTCCCGACCGGACTGGAATCGACCCGCGTCACATCCAAGATAGCCGGGACCATCTGTGAGGCAATGAACCGATTCCAGATCAGCTTGTACAGATTGTATTGATCCTGCTCTAGAAATTGCCTGATGGATTCAGGATCGCGAGCCGCCATCGTTGGACGAATGGCTTCGTGCGCTTCCTGGGCCGCCTTTTGGGTCTTGTACACATTAGGAGTCGCCGGCAGATACTCCTCTCCGAAACGCTCGCGAATCACCAGCCTCGCATCTTCGGTCGCCTCTTGGGAGATTCTCGGCGAATCGGTTCTCATATAGGTAATGAGACCCATCGGGCCTTCTGCGCCGATTTCCACGCCCTCATACAATTGCTGCGCCAGCGTCATGGTCTTCTTCGGGGTGAAATGCAATTTCCTGGCGGCTTCCTGCTGCAATCGGCTGGTGATGAAGGGCGCGACCGGGTTTCGCTTTTTTTCTTTCCGCTCAATGGATTGAACGACAAATGCTTTGCCTTGCACGGCATTGAGGATTTGCTCGGCCTGCGCACTCGTACCGATATCGGCATCCTGCCCGTTGATGGAATGCAGCTTGGCCTCGAAAGCCGGAGGATTGTCTCCACGCAAGAGCGCGACAATGGACCAATATTCCTCGGCTCTGAACTTTTCGCGTTCCTGTTCCCGGTCGCAAATAAGCCGCACCGCGACGGATTGAACGCGTCCCATGCTGAGACCGCGCCGCACTTTCTTCCATAACAACTGACTGCCCTGGTACCCTACGATACGGTCAAGCACCCGGCGCGCCTGCTGCGCCTGAACCAGCTTCATATCAATTTCACCGGGGGACTTCAGCGCGCGTTTGATCGCCGATTCTGTAATTTCGTTAAAGAGCACACGGTAGACCTTGCCGTCTTTCTTCTTGCCCTTGCCGTGCAGTTCCTGCGCGATATGCCAGGCAATCGCCTCCCCTTCACGATCAGGGTCCGGCGCTAAGAAGACCGTATCCACTTGCTGAGCTTTTTTCTTGATGTCTGCAAGGACTTTGGATTTGCCCTTGATCGTAACGTACTGAGGTTCAAAGTCATGCTCCAGATCGACGCCCAGTTTACTGGTCGGCAAATCTTTGACATGCCCCACGGAGGCCATGACGGAATATCCTCGTCCGAGATACTTGGTGATGGTTCGCGCCTTGGTGGGCGACTCAACGATGATCAGAGATTTGGCCATGTGGCTCCATGTTCCTAAGTACCTGCGCCCAGACTATCACACTCACTATAACAAATATCGAGACCCTGTCAGCTTGAATCTCTCAACGGGTCCACTCAGAGGCGCACATACTCGTTGCCGGGCAACTGGCGGACACAATTTTTCAATTCCAAGGACAGCAACAATGCGGTGACTTGCGCGGCCGCAAGCCCGCTGCGTCGAATGACATCATCGACCGATTGCGGCAATACCGATACGGCATCATATACCATCGCTTCCTCGGGCCCTAATTGCATAGCCGGTCGGGCTCCTCTCGCGCGATCGCCGAGCCGTTCGCGAAACGCGGCATCCAGCTGAGGCAACAATTCATCCAGAATATCCTGCGCGGATTCGACGAGCCTCGCGCCATCCTTGAGCAGGCTATTCGGTCCGCGACTATTCTCGGCCTTCACAAAGCCAGGCACCGCAAACACCTCGCGCCCCTGTTCACCGGCCAATCGCGCGGTAATGAGAGAGCCGCTTTCAACCGCGGCCTCGGTCACCACGACGCCTAACGACAGCCCGCTGATGATGCGGTTCCGGCGTGGGAAGTGGTAGCTGTGCGGCGCGGACCCGAGCGGCAGTTCGGAGAGGACCGCCCCGTGCCGCTCGATTTCCTGGCGGAGCGCGGCATGATCGGCCGGGTACGTGCGATCCAATCCACATCCCATCACTGCAAGCGTCCGTCCCTTGCCGGCGAGTGCTCCGCGATGTGCGGCAGCATCAACGCCGCGGGCCAACCCACTGACAATCGTGAAGCCCATCTCCGCCAACTCACAGGCCAATTCCTCGGCTAGCACCCGGCCGGCGGAACTGACTTTCCTGGTCCCGACTATCGCCACGGCTTGCCGATCACTTTCCAGCAGGGTTCCCTGGACATACAGCAGCGGCGGAGGGTCCGGAAT
>CAADGJ010000005.1 GCA_900696505.1 uncultured Nitrosospira sp. | reverse complement strand
GCGATCCAATCCATTTGGGCTTCGGTAATGCCGATCTTCCCGCACCAACATTGGTACCCGACACACTCGAACGGCTGACGGCAATGCTCGCACGTCTTGCTCACCGGGCCTCTCAAAACTCCACCCCCGCCTGTGCCTTGATCCCTTTACGAAAGGGATGTTTCACCTGTTTCATTTCGGTCACCAGATCAGCCGCGTCAATCAGCTCAACGGGGGCCCCTCGTCCGGTGATGACCACATGTTGCATGAGGGGACGAGCCTGCAATCGCGGCAGCGCTTCCACCACCTCCACATAGTGGTGGTGCAGGGCAATGTTGAATTCGTCGAGAATCACCATCGCATAGGAGGGATCGGCCATGAACTCGCAGGCTTTGTTCCAGGCCTCCTGAGCGAATCTCGTATCGCGTTCGCGATCTTGCGTTTCCCACGTGTACCCTTCGCCCATGCGCAGAAACGTCACACGATCACCGAATGACCTGAGAATACGTTCCTCCGCCGTATCGATAGCCCCCTTGATAAATTGCACAATCGCGACCTTCATGCCATGACCGAGGCAGCGAAGCGCCATACCGAGCGCCGCGGTTGTTTTGCCCTTGCCCGCACCGGTGTAGACCATCAGCAGTCCCTGTTCCCCCTGAGCTGCTTCGATGCGTCGATCGACCGACGCTTTCAGGCGCTGCATTTTGGCGGTGTGTTCATCCCGATCAGTCATCTCAATGCTTCCTCATGCTTGGCGCGCAGCTTTCTCTTGTCGCACAGACTGGAGCAGATTGACCACCACCTCGGGACGGCTCCGGAAATGCTGGTGACTATACAACGCCAAGGTGTTTCTGACCATCACGCCATCCTGACCAACCGGCTTGCCCGCTGCATCTGCCAACACACAGGCATACGCCAACTCGCCCTTCGGCTCGAGGAGGGAATAATGGAACTCATGCCCGCGCAGTGACGTGCCGGCCGGACCCAGCAGAGAGGGCCGTATCGTTTCGACGGTCCGGTAGCCTAACGTCATCCCCGACGTCCGCATGACCGCCTCGGCAGGAAAGACACCGACCATCTCATAGCGGTGACCGTCTCCATCACGAATGGCTTGTGTTAAATACATCAAGCCGCCGCATTCCGCATAGATCACTCCACCGCGGTCGCTGAACGCCTTCACCGCGGCCCGCATGCTCACGTTGGCGGCCAACGCCTCGCCATAGAGCTCAGGATAGCCGCCTCCCAAATACAACAGATCCGCATCCGGCAGAGCTGCATCATGCAAGGGCGAAAATTGTACGATCTCAGCACCGGCCGCTGCGAGCAATTCCAGGTTGTCCTGATAATAAAAACAAAAGGCACCGTCATAGGCCACACCAACACGGACCGTGTCTCTCGGCTCTGCCGCAGGTGGACTGACCGGATCCTCTTCAAACCATTCTCCAGCCGATCGGGCGATCGCGGCCACCCGATCCAGATCAATCGTCTCCGCGGCCGACTGCGCTAGTCGATCGTAGAGATCACATGACCCTGCCTCAATAGCGGTCCTGAGACCGAGATGCCGGTCCGGAATCGTAACCGAGGCATCAGGCCGACGGTACCCGACGACGGCGAGCCCCGTCTCCGCTTCCACCGCTTCCCGCAGCAACCGGTAATGCCCCTCGCTTCGCACGCGATTGAAGACCACGCCCTGCACAGAAAGGCCCGGATCGAATCGCGCATACCCGGCTGCCATCGCCGCCGCCGATCGCGCCATGGCACTGCCATCAATCACCAGCAACACCGGCGCGTGCAGCTGTTTGGCCAATTCTGCCGTGCTGCCCTGTTCGTGAATGGGGGAACTCCCGTCAAAGAGGCCCATCATCCCTTCGATGATGGACAGATCCGCATCGGCCGACGCCTGCGAAAAGATCGACCGATTGACCGCCTCATTCAACATCCACCCGTCCAGATTGCGCGAAGACCGACCCGTCACCAGTTGATGGTGACCGGGATCGATAAAATCCGGCCCCGCCTTGAACGGCTGCACCACCAGGCCCCTCGCCTTCAACGCGGCCATTAGCGCGAGGGTGACGGTGGTTTTGCCGACACCGCTGTGGGTGCCGGCAATGACCAGACGAGGGCGTGGCATCACCAGACGATGCTCATGGTCCATTTACGATTTACCGCCGAACGTCACGCGAAGACCTCCGAAAATCGACCGGATCGGCGTACCAGCACTGGCGATTTCTTCATACTTCTCATTGAACAGGTTCTCGGCTCGCAGATAGGCTTGCATCTGCTTCGTGACATCGTAGGTCACGGCAAGGGACCACACGTCGAAGGCCGGCATGGCTTGCCGATCACCGGTCGTATTGAATCGCGACCCGACATAGCGCCCGATCACCGTGATCCACAAGGGGTCGATCGGTTGGTAGCTCACGGAGGCGCTCCACTGGTCGGTCGGCCAGCGTGGCAAACGCGTTTGCGTGTCCAGATCGCGCGTGATCGTATTCGTGTACTGCGCCTGGACCACCACGCCTTTCAGAAACGGCCGATCGCTGGAATAGGTAT
>CAADGJ010000004.1 GCA_900696505.1 uncultured Nitrosospira sp. | reverse complement strand
CCTTCGGCAAACTGTCCCACCCATCCGTCGAGCCTGGCATAGGCATCAGCAGTCGTTGAGAAGTAATTGAGACCGGTATTGTACGCATAAGCGTTAGCGTCTGCGCCTCCAGAGATGCTTGCTTCAACCGTCCTCGACTTATGAAGCAACTGTACACCGCCCGCAAGCGTCGAGACGAAATCGCTCCGCCGTTGTCCTTGAGGCAGCAACTCCGGTGGAGCGTAGAAGACATTGGTATCGTATCGCTCAGACAAGACTGCGGTGGGGATCACCTTCGTGTCTGCTCGCGTGAGCATCGGACTGAGCAAATCGCTTCCGACGACCCATACCCACATGAGAATTAGGGCGATCCAAGGCAACCTGCCGTGCCTCGTTGTAGTCCTGCTATCACAGCACAATTCAATCACCGGAAAACGTGTTACATGTGGCGGTCCTGTTGCCACACAGAAGTGACGGCAACCTGGAACATCAGACAGCCGCAGAGATCTCCGGAAATCGAATCGTGTAAGACATGCGCCAGTCCGGAATTACCTGGGCATTGACTAAGGATGGGAAGAGCTCTTAGGGCACAATGACGGTGTCGCCAGACAGCAAAATCATGTTGCCCGGTTCGCCCTGACCGGCCAGGAGGTCGTCATACCGGACAGGAATGCGGGTTTCGTGGATCTTGTTGTCGCCGTTCAATCGATTTCGTACGACCTGCAGTTTGTTTTTCTTCGCGTATTCCGTAAAACCTCCACCCATCGAGATGGCCTGAAGTAACGTGATGTAGGATTTGGCCTGGTATTTACCCGGCTTGGTCACTTCCCCCAACACATAGACGGAATAACTGTTCAGTTCTTTCACGCTCACGGAGACGGCAGGGTTACCAGCCACAAACTGTTTGAGGCGCTCTGCAATCCGATGGGCCAGACCGTCCGCCGTGAGACCCGATGCCTGTACATCACCGATGATTGGCATTGAAATCAGGCCATCAGGACGGATGGGAGTGATCCTCGACAAATCGGCATTCTTCCATACCGTGATTTCCAGGAGATCCTCGGGTCCAAGCAAAAATCCGCCGGGAGCCTCATATTCTCGTTCCTGCACAGTGGCTGCGCAGCCCGTTAGGGCCATGATCATGAAACTGACTATGCAGAGTAGTCTTATCAGATGTATGACGCGTTGTAGTTGCATGTGAATATGCCTGCTGTTATTGCGGCTCCTATTGTTGCTGCTGCCCTGGGAACACGACCATGGACTCGCTGGGCACAACGATCGTGTCTCCCGCCCGGAGTTCCAGATTGCCGGTGATGCCGCCACGTAAAACGATGTCATCGTAACTCGACGTGACGGTCTGCATGGTGGATCCGTTTTCTCCGAACCTGAAAATCACCACCTGGTTTCGAGCCGCCACCGGCGTAAAGCCGCCGGCAATCGTGATGCCCTGCAAGAGAGTCGTCTTGCTCTTGAGCGGATATTTTCCTGGCCTCACGACCTCGCCCAGCACAAAAATGTTGTAACTATTCACCTCCCGCACACTGATCGCCACAACGGGATTTTGAACATATTCCTTGAGCTTGCGCGTAATTTCATCCGCCAACTGGGATGGAGTTTTTCCGACTGCAACCACATCCCGGATGACCGGGAGTGAAAACTTACCATCCGGCCGGACCTGAACGGTCTTTGATAGATCCGTGTTTCTCCAGACAGTGATTTCCAGTACGTCTTCAGCACCGATCGTATAGGCATCCGTGACGATGTTGGAAAGCGCATGCCCGCCTGTATGCGCCGGAGCGGTCGTAAACGCAGGGGCGCCGTCCTTTCCGGCGATTTCGGAAGCATTCATCTGCGCGAACGCGCCCGACGGTTGTAGGACAGCCATGCTCCCAACGAGTATGAAACCGATTGCCAAGGCGATAAACCCACGCATTGTACGCCCTCCAGACTATTGAAAGTTTCAGCAAGACGAAATCCGGCCGACCTATGCACCTAACATTCTTTATTCACGTCTTCCACTAAGGCCGCTCGTAGCGAAAGATAGTCCAACGATAGCTCTGCAAATTTGCTCTTCAACCGTCGATGCTCAACTTCCAAAGAACGGAGTCGTTCTCGAGCGAGTGTTTGGTCATCGGCTACCTGTAGTTTCCAGCGATGCAGCGTCGCCGTCGAAACACCGTGCTTTCTCGCAAGAGTTTTCAGCGGACGGACGTGCTCCATTTCACGCACGATGGCCTTGATTTCGCTATGAGAAAAACGGGATTTGGGCATGACGGTCAGAGGCTGGAGTTATTTCACACTGAGAAGCACTGAGCGGGAACACTCGCAGGAAGGGTTACTGCACAGCAACCACTTCGTTCATATCGATATGCACAGTGACCGCTTGCTGAATGAGATGGACACGAATGACGATGCAGTCCTGACCCGCCCGCCTGATGAGCTGTCCTCGCAATCCTGTGAGTGGACCGCGGACGACTTCTACCCATGCACCTTCGCACAAATAGTCTTGCGGCTCCACCGGACGCCGACTGGCAGCGAGCGTTTTGATGGCGGCCACTTCTTCATCGGCAATGGGTTCCGGCATGACCGAGCCTACGATCCTGACAATACCCGGCGTTTGGACTACTGAGTGAGTGTTCATGAGGGAAAAGCGCGCAAAACAGTATCCCGAAAACAGTGGCACCTCTGTCCAGACCTTACGATCAGACCACTGACTGAGTTGACGAGTCATCGGAAGAAACGGTTCGATCCCGATACTCGCCAAGCGATCCCGAACCTGCTTTTCATGGCGGGAGCGCGTGCTGAGCGCATACCATCGCAGATCAACGGTCAGTGCCGGAGGCTCTGGAATCTGAACGGTGAGATCACAATCGGTAGTCTTCAACATAGCTTCGCCCTCTGAGTCCCATGAACTTGGACGCTGTTTTAAAGATTTTTTCGTTGGTTTACATCGGACATTGGTGCCGCGTGACTGACACGTTCAGAGCACTTGTGACTAGGACAATTGTGCCGGATCATTTGTGCATTATTGTTCGAAGACCTGGTGCAAAAATAAGCCAGTATTTTTATTCCAAGGATTCAACGGTGCAGACAGGTTTTTCCTATACAAACCTGTTTGCAATACGAGGTGGAAACCTCGTACATCAACCTGTGCACATTTTTGAACACACACATCTTTCGTATAAGTAAAATATTCAATCGTGGCAAAACCAGAACCAGCAAGGCTTTATGGCTATTCACTCATAACATTTACTGATTGCCCGAAGCTCTCTGGGTATGAGAATATGCGCCCTCGAAGGGCTCAGGAATCACCTGTTTAACCTAGATTTCATTGCGTAATCTTT
>CAADGJ010000003.1 GCA_900696505.1 uncultured Nitrosospira sp. | reverse complement strand
TCACAGCCTGCGGTTGTCGTGGAGAAAGTGCCCGCGTGTCCAAACGTGTGATTCTGTGTTTCGATGGTGAATGGGACTGTCCTCCAGATCCCGGCGTCTGGAGTTTTTCAGCGAACCATTCTCCCAAGCAGTCTCGAACTGGTGTTCAACCCGATTCGCATTCGGCCACAAACGTCTACCAACTCTATCAATCAATTCTGCCTCGTTCAGGCGATGGGCGGATCCAGCAGAAATGGTACGAACCGGGTACGACAATGCCTTGGTTCCACCGCTTCCGCGACGGTTCGTTCGGGTGTGGACTGGATCGAACCATTCTTCAGAGCTATGCCTATCTGGCGGCAACCTATGATCCCGGCGACGAGTTGTACCTGTATGGCTTCAGTCGAGGCGCCTATACCGCTCGCTCTCTGGTAGGATTACTCACGCTCACCGGTCTCCCAGCTCCGGTGCTGCTCAATGCAGACCACGTCAGACTTGTACGGGAAGCGGCAAGTCCTCTCTCACCCTCAGGTGGTGTCGCCGCCCATCTTCGCGAATGCCTCACTCGAATGGTCACCGATCCTGACAACCACGTCATCGACGAGGCCTATCGTGTGTATCGAAACCTACAGAATGCCTCCCAGATTGCGACTGGTCGGCGGAAGGGGCCTTCGGACATCAACGTCACATTGCTCGGTCTTTGGGATACTGTCGGACCGCTTGGTATTCCCACGAAAGCGCTCAGATGGCTGAATGAACATCGGTACAACTTTCGCGATACTGAATTGAGTCCGATTGTGCGGCACGCCTGTCATGCCCTCGCCATCGATGAACATCGAGCAGATCACAACGCAACACTCTGGACTTCCCCGCCCAAAGCCGCGCAGGTAATTGAACAGCGGTGGTTTGCCGGAGCACATGGAGACCTTGGCGGAACGTATCCTGATCGAGATTTGGCTGACGTGCCTTTAGCCTGGATACGGCAACATTCCATAGCCAAGGGATTAGCTCTGGAGTCAGGCAGAATAGGCGAAAAACTTAATATGTTAGGCCCCATTCACGACTCGTTTAGTGAATGTTTTGTCGGATTTCGAAGGTGGATCCACCCGCGATTCTATCGGCCTGTGATGCAAACGGGCACGGGCACAGAAGTCTTAGATGAATCAGTTCACACTCGGCTCCTGCACTCTCCTGCCTACAGACCGAAAAATGAGGGGCTGAACAACCTTCTTACATTCCGCTGACTGGTGAACTGTCGCCCTTAACGCTCATCCCTCTACAATTAGTAGGGACGCCTCCAAAGTTTAAACAGCGCCTCTGCAACGTCGCTTCATCCTTCCGTTGGCACCTAGCCATCTGCCCCCCTCCATCGCAGTACCCTGTTTGCAGACTATCTGATCAGACTTTCACGAGATATTCTCGCCATCGAGCGGTATGTGGCATCACGCGCATACGCGGGAGGGCAAGGATGAAACGTTCATCGCAAACAAAGCTTCTCGTTCACTGCATTTTGTCGGATGTAGCCATGGGCTGTGCAGAGGAGGGAAAGGTATTTGATGTGGGGCAGCGCGGAACTCTACGCACAACCTTCCACAATCTCATCGACGGGGATCATCTCTCCGTGAAGATTCAACTCCATGACGAGCGACGACCGGTCTCCGTCCATCTGGCAAAAGTCAGCTGGATACAAGGAGAACGATTTGGTGTGGAACTTCTTGTTATGGACGTCGATGAACGCCTTCGCCTCAACCGCTTCCTTGAAGCAAAGCTTCCCCTAGAACTGGAATTCCAGGATTCGCACACAGAACTCACAATTAGGGCGGCGGACTAAATGCAACATCGCTTCAATTACAACGACTTGCATGCAAATCTCCCATTAAAACCGATACCCACCAAGGGGTTACTCCATTCAGGTCTATCGAAGAAATCATCCAGGTTCTAGGCTTACACGTAGGCACTGAACAATGGAGGAACCCACAATGAGCTGTTTTCGTTGTAACGGTTGCATGGTCGAAGATTTTCTCCTCGATATGGAAGATTCCTCAGGACCAATGTGGCTCCGCGCATGGCGCTGCATGAACTGTGGAAATGTGTCGGAAAGTGTGTTGCAGCGCAACCGGCAGTCACAGGAAGCGAAGAATACCTGCCTTGCGGCGTCAGGGAAGCGAGAAATCGAACCTTCAGGCACAACAAGCGTAGCTGAATTGGCCGCGTAAACAATCACTGACGACCTGACACCAGGAATAACCTAGCATGTCCATTGATGTAGAGCTGGCCCTCGTATTGGGATTGTTCATGATCGGCGCGGTGGTGCTTGCCATCGACAACCTGGTGTATGCCTTATCCAAGCGCTTCAGTCGATGGATGCGTAATCGAAAACCAGTCCCCCGCACCCCTTCGACCTTCACCTCGACACAGAAGAAACAATTTTGATGGACCCCGGAAGCAACCCGCACGGTCCTTCGCAGATGCGAGGGACCGACGCCATCGCCCAGACATTTCAACCTCCTTACCCCGCAAGCATTACGATAGATTCCCTCTCTGCCAAGCCAAGAAGGAGGCACACATGACGTCTTGTTCATCTGACAAAATTGCACGGGAAAGCGCACGAACGAACTCTGCCTCAGGCATTCCTCAGACCCTCCTCTTCTTCATCTTGAAACAACTGGAAACAGGTCGGCCCGACGAGCGGCTTCAACAGGATCACGCGCAATGATGATGAGTCTTAAAGCTGTCTTTCGCGACGCCGCAATCGTATACGGTTGTACATTTGCAGCCGCGTTGGGCACGGCTCTCCTTGGAGTAAATCTGCAGAGCAATCCGTCAACTGCCTATATGGCGAACCTGTTAGCGGGTGCACTGGGCTTCACAGTCGCAGGCATACGTATAGTTCGCGATCGAACGGAACATCTGGCATGGGTGGCGGTGATAGTCTGGATTTTCAACTTGCCAAACATTGCCCTCGGCATACAAACGAGTACATCGTGGATTCACAGTGGCCTCACCCTGATCCTCATGGCCGCACTGGGTGGCACGCTGGCCATGATTCTCACGCTTACGTCC
>CAADGJ010000002.1 GCA_900696505.1 uncultured Nitrosospira sp. | reverse complement strand
TTTCTTCTCATTCCGGCATGGCACGATGGCCGTCACGACACAGGTCGTCTTCGACGGCAGCAGACGGAGAATGGTCTTGGAAGATTGCTTAATTGACGGTGAGTTCACGTGCACAGATAGGCCCTCTAAAAAAACTTGTATTTTCGGCTTCCCTTTTATCCGTCAAAACTGGCACACTCGGCTTCTCAGTTGTTGCGTTCCTCAGATTCACTCGTTAGCCCTCGCTGCATAACCTGTTTTCATGACCGTATCGTCTTGAAGCAGGCACCCTGGCCCTGGGCTACATTTAGACAATCACAACGATTCCTGTAGGTCGCTGCAGGCATTTACCTACAATCGCGAACGAGCCCATACGGAGGGCGCGATGTTAAGTCATTGATAACGAAGAACATACCAAGGAGAGTCCAGGCGGCATACATTCTGCTCTAGAGACAGATCAGATGCATCCGCCATCAGAAACTTACGTGGAGGGCCAGATGGCAACGAAACGGCGTATCAATAAAAACAGCGCTCACCTGTTCACCTGCGCACTAAGCATCCTCTGGCTATTCGTGGGAGCGGTGGTCGCGTCGGAAGCTGCGACGTACTATGTTGCGCCAAATGGAAATGATAGCGTGACCTGTGTCAACGCAACCAACATTTCAACTCCAAAGCGAACTATCAACAGTGCGTTAGATTGTCCGATGCCTGGAGATACGCTTTTCATAAGAGCCGGCACATATTCGGAAGCAATTAACAGCAATCAGCACACAATACCCACAGGCACATCTTGGAGCGCGCCCGTAACAATTTCTGGGTATCCAGGAGAAACTGTCACCCTCAACCCATCTGCGTGCGAGATCCTAAACCTCCCGGCATCATATCTCCAATACATCGTTTTTAAGGACCTTGTACTGGATGGAATCAACCTCGTCAGAAGTGCAACTTCCGGCTGTTATGGTATTAGCACACAGCCTGCCACGCATCATTTGCGATTCCAAAATCTGGAGGTCAAAAATAGCCCGTGGAACGGCATCATTGTCGCTGGGAGCTTTCATGAATTTATCAACCTCAAGGTCCATGACAATGGAGCGTGGTCAATGTCTACCGGCTATGGACCTGGAAACAATGGAGCTTATCTCACAACTGATAATAGTATTGTGGATGGAGGGGAATACTATAATAATCAGTGCTTCGGAGTCCGCTTCATGGACAGCTCGGCGACCCAAAGTTCAGACAATAATGTCGTAAGGAATGCACGTATCTATGCAAATGGACGTGGCGTCGCTTTTTCTGGCACTGCTACATGTGGATCCGGGGGCGGGGGCATAGTACTCGGTGATACAAATAATGCCGCGTACAACAATCTGATTTACTCAAATTACTGGGGATTCCAAACCACAGGTTCCGGCTCAAGGCCTGTCTCCGGCGCTCTCGTTTACAATAATACCTTCTACTCGAATATGTATGGTATTAACGTGAGCTCCGAAAGCATCAATGCCCAAGTCAGGAACAACATTCTTTTTCAAAACGGATTCGGGATCGCAAATACCGGTAGTGGTACAGTTTTTTCAAATAATCTCTGTCCAGCCGCGGGGCTTGGCTGTTCTCACATTGGCGATCCCAAGTTTGCCAATGCTGCCGGATTTGACCTGCGTATCCAAGCAGGAAGTCCTGCCATAGATACTGGAACTCCTTTAAGCCTTGTCGGGAATGATTTCGCCAGAGCTGCGAGACCACAAGGAGCCACCTATGACATTGGGGCATATGAGGCTAACGGGACAACCGATACAACCGCACCTGGGCCTCCGCGTAATGTTCAGTTAATTAATTAGCTACTTATTGATCTAAACCCCACGTTTAGAGCTTGGAGTCTCATCACTAAGAGAGGCGACATGGCTTGACTGAAAAACTTTGAAATACCGTATTACGCTACCAATACTTACTTGCCCACCGTCAGGTTGCCAGCCGCACTTCTCGTAAAACCGACGCGTCCCCGTACGATTTTCGTAGACTGACAATACGCCAGAACACATCTGCGATTCTCGAGCCTTTGATTCAAAGGTCTCCATCAATCGCTGGCCAATTTTACTTCTGCGCTGACGAGCATCTACCCCAATCGCTACTAAAGAAATCGAAGGCTTGGGCAATTCTAAAGCTGGTCTTGTCATCAGAGGTAGACCTAGCAGAACTCGCACTCTCGCGATAAGAACTCTCCATAGTTGAAGATTTAGAAATAACCACGGCCGAACAACTATGCTAGAAGCGACCACCCCAAATAGCTCGCGATTGAGGGTCTGGCCATACCCTTCAGGAGCACCAAGCGCATAGCCAACAACTTTTCCATTCCTATCGACGGCAGCGATTGCGATTGCACCCTTGCTCTTAACAAACCACTTTACAAAAGCCAATGCATACCCTCTTCCAAGCAGCGTATTCAGATAGCCAGCGAAGGCTTCCATGTGCAGGCTAGCAACTTCGCGCACACTCTCTCCGTCGGTAATGGGAATGACTTTGGGCTCCTCTAGTCGAAGAGCGTCAGCATTTCGATTCGGTTCCAATCCCCTTCCCAGAGCAGCTCGATAAACCTCCATAATGCGTTGGGCAATAGTGTCTAAACCCAAGCTGGTTACGAAATCTCGTCCATTACTACGCTGTCGCTCCTTTAGAATCGGCACGATCGCTTCCGCTATAGTTTCAACATTCCTCGCTACCACTTTGGAAGGATGCACACCGGCCAACCGCTCTGTAACATCCCCTACCGGCGTTGAAATCACAGGCAGGTTACAAGCCAGCGCTTCCTTGACCACATTTGGGGAACCTTCTGATAAGCTCAAACAAAGAAGCGCATCCGCCGCCTGATAGTGTAAGGGCATTCTATGAGGTGGCACATTTTCAATAACCTTCAATTCCACACTGGGAATCTTGGACTGAACAAGCCGAATTACCTCCTTAGCTAAATCCAGCCCCTTAGCCTTTGGATCGTTCCGAACGTTTAGGATGACGATAGGATTATGAGCATTCCATCCCAATTCTCTCCTCGCAAATTGCTGTTCGCCAGGTGAGAACATTTCCAGATCAATCCCATCAGGGATGACAAGCGCCTGCTTTTTTCGCCACCACAATGCCTGGCGAAGTTCCTCACTCACGCAGATAAGACGTTTTGCGCGAAGCGCAGCGAGATTTGAGAGCAATACTCCGAAACGCTGGCGCAAAAGTGGGATTGATGCCCCAGGAAGTAAATCCCCTCCGCAGAATGAAATCACGCTTGATTTGCCTGCCAATGCTGTCACAAAGCCCACGATCGTTCCATATCTGCCGTGTATAATATCGGGGTTCAAGCTTTGAACTAATGTTCTCAACTCTAGCCACTTTCTGATGATACTGACTGGCGAGTAACTGAGACCAATATCAAACGTGCTGATCTGTGCTCCTGCTTTTTTCAAAGAAATAATCTGCCGATCAACGAAGATGCCAGCTGAGGGAGATGCGCTTTTAGCCCCCCAATGGTTAGACACGACAAGTACATGCGGGCCTTGTACTAAGGACGAGGATGGCCTATTTTCGAAACTTGTGGCATTCATTTTGTCACTCTATTTCAGAATCAGGAGAGTTGGTTCTATATCGGTTTGAACCCTAGGAATTGGCGGGCCCAGGACTCATACATGGCCAGTCGAAAAATGAGGTTTTCCAGTGGCAAGGACCGATCGCCAGCCGTATATCTCCTGACAATATGCTGAATGCCTTCAAGATCAACCACACTGCCTAAGTAATGGGATGAGCTTAATGTCTCCTTAAGCCAAGCCGACAGTGGCCCAGCAAGCCAAGCTGGCTCGGGCGTGGAGAATCCCAACTTACTTCTTCGGGTACGGATGCGCTCCGGAAGAAGGCCGCGTAGTCCCTCACGCAGTATGCGTTTTGACCATCCTCCTGAGAGACGTAACGAGGCGGGTAGCTTCGCAGCCCACTCGACAAACCGGTGGTCAACAAATGGCACACGTGATTCGATTCCAAAAGCCATCATATTGCGATCTTCAAAGCGCAGGAGAGGAGGCAAACTAAAGCGTATCAAGTCTGCTTCAATACGCCTTCCCAGAGATGTGCCGACGCCCAAAGATGTCGGTCGGTCCGGGAACGATCCTGCAGGCCAGAGAACAGCTCCTTCTGGCAGAGAACGATACACGTATCGCCTTGCGTCAACAAACCGACTAGTACGAATAATCTCGGGCCTGCAAAAGAATGCCAGCCCCTCACGAGCAGCCAATGCGTACGAGCCTGCTTTTATCAATTGGCGCAGATAGACCAGTATAAACTTACGGTATCCGGCGAGTTGTTCATCAGCGCCCTGACCATCAAGTAGCACCTTGATGCCACTGTCCCGGGCGAGCCGCGCCACACAATATTGCGCATACACGCCAGATCCGCCCACTGGCTCCTCCTGGTGCCAGATCCATTGATCAAGATCTTCGGCAAGCCGTTCGCCAGAAGGAAAGACGTAGTGACTTTTACAGTCGATCGCGTCCACCACGGTCTCCATGAAAGGACGCTCATCAAGGGCCGGATCCTCAAAACAGGCGCTAAATGTATGCTGTAAATCTTTATGCTTAATCTCTCGTCGGCGTAATTCCTGACTAACCACACATGCAATTGCAGAAGAATCTAGGCCGCCGCTCAGACAGGTCCCCACAGGCACATCAGATCTGAGATGAAGGGAAACAGTTTCTTCGAATTGGTGACGAAACTCATCAATCAGACTCGCCTCACGAGCAGGACTCACATGCAAATCATCACAAACGTGAAGGTCCCAATAACGCCAGATTCGAAGCCCTTCACCTTGCCTCCAGAGCAATGCGTGCCCGGGAATAAGTTTGTGAATTCCGGAAACCATTGTCTCCGCAGGGTCATGGTCAAGAAGGTTCCATGCGAGAAACTGTTGCGCCAAGACACTATTGGCTGAGCGAGCAGGGATAAACTCTAGAAGTGCTTTCAATTCCGAGGAGAACGCAAATTGCTCGGTGCCGTTGACCCAATAATGAAATGGCTTAATTCCGAGACGATCCCTTGCCGCAAAGAGACATTTTGTATGTTCGTCCCAGATGGCAAATGCGAACATGCCTCTCAATCGTTCCAAACATTTCTCTCCCCACTGACAAAATGCTGCCAGAAGGACCTCAGTATCTGAATGACCCGTGAAACGAACTCCAAGCTCCTGCAATTCCTTTGCTAACTCTATATAGTTATAAATTTCTCCGTTAAAAGTGATCCAGTATCTTCGCTCATGATCACTCATTGGTTGATGTCCGGCATCTGTCAAATCAATAATTGCGAGACGGCAATGGCCGAGCGTAACTCCGTGACTGTCGAAGAACCCCTCACCATCAGGTCCACGATGTCTTTGTAACGACACCATACGCCTGACTATGGTTCGTGCTTCTGCAGGCGCCACCCCTTGATAGATAAACCCAGCTATTCCACACATACAAATTGGCTCCGCAGCACTTTCAAGACATACTGGCTTAGGAGTTGATCCGTAAAGATCTACCCATGAAAGGAACTTCCTAAAGGCTCAATGCCCCGACTCTAATACTTCACACGCGCTTCATGTACCGAATCGTTGCCCTGCCCTCTGCCGATTAGAATAGCTATCTGGCCTGGTGTAGCTATGAGCACACTCCCGATTTTGTATCCTTCCACCCTGCAGATTTGTAAATCGCCAATGTTTCGGAAATGAGGCGATCCAATCCAAGTTCTTGCTCTGCCTTTACTCGAGCAGCCCAGCTCATTCTGCAACGAAGTTCGCTGTCTGTAAGCAATTGAAAGACACGTTCAGCAAAGCCTGTTACATCGCCACGCGCAACGACGAAACCCGTCTTGCCATCTTCCACGAGAAAAGGAATGTCTCCAGCATCCATAGCTACAACTGCGCGTCCGCAGGCCATGGCCTCCATCACAACATTCGGACATCCTTCATCTTCAGCTGTATGAACCAGAAACGCCGACTCGGCTAGCAATTCGGGGATATCATTTCTGGCACCAATAAATTGAATCAATTGCTCGACTCCTAGGCGCTTAGTCAACTCTTGAAGCTCTCCTCGCAAAGGCCCTTCCCCAACATGTGTCACATGGAACTGCACTCCCCGCTTTGAAAGCAGAGATACGCTCTCGACTAATCTGTCCCATCGCTTACGCTGATAAAGACTCCCCACAGCAAGCAACATTGTTTTTTCTGGAAGAGGGCGAGGGCTGAAGTAATTTAAGTCCAAACTGTTCCGGACCACACACATACGGCCTGCCTTGAATATAGTTGTGCAGCGTTCGGCTGTATTCTTAGCAGCCACACTATTGCAGATCTGCACATGGGGCCATCGAGCGCAGATTCGTCCCAGAACCATGCCCGTGGTTTGACGATCGAAGAGAAAATTGTTACGAACCGATCCAAGGGGAAGCGCAGTAGAACCAAGAGTGGCCCACCAAGCAGCGAAGTTGGTATGAAACGTATAGGAGTGAACTACCTCAGGCCTAAATTGAGCAACCATGCGACGAAACGCCGTCAGCTTTTCTATGCGAGAAGGTTTATTGCCGAGTCCAAGCACTGGGACGTGGATCCCTCGAAATTTTTCAACATACGGATCTGTCTCTCGATAATCCCACACAACAACCATCGGGTTGTAGCGTCGTCGATCCATTCTCTTGAGAAGATAGAACAGCTGCCGTTCTAAGCCACCGAGCCCGAGTTGGCCGACAACATATAGAAGTCGACAGGCATTAGGATCAAAGTTCTCAGGGCAGTGTATAGACATATCCTTGGCAAGATTCATCGGGACCGACTCTCTAGCAAATACTTATGCGTTGGATAATCGAACTTAATGTGAATCAGATACTGACAGCCTGAGGCAACCATGCCTTGGCCCATCGGCTAAGTACCGGGGCTGAAGCTGCTATCGGGGCACTACCTCATCACGGGCACTTGAGCCGACTTCCCATCACCAGATTGAGGAGCGCTAAGGATCGTTGCAAGTCGTACGAGACCCACACCCGCTAGCAAAGGCACAATCAGTTCCAATGGCACTCGATACCGCGCTCCGGCTCCAAACGATACACCTGCAGTCAGAGTAAGAGAGAGGCAGATAAGTAGCATAGCAAGCAGCCAACACCGGTCGATTGCTGCCTCGGCTCTAGCATGGTTCCACACATGCCATAGCCCAATACCTGCACAAACTATAAATGCCATCCAGAGCCCGCCTAAGAGGACTGTATCGCCATAGAAGCGTAGACGCGGCGGAGTCAAAATACCTGGATCAGGATGGATAAGAGCCTCCATCGCGTTCAAAATGAACGCATACACTGTGAGGAGCGGGTGCGCTGCGAAAACTTCTTTGGCCAATCGCCATCGTTCATCATCAGCCTGTTGGAGGGACATCGTCCAATGGGTTTCGTCCTCCTCAGCGGCACGGAGCATTGTCCAGCGATCTCCAGGTGCCCCTGGAATTCTTGCTTTCACACTTGAGGCCAACCATTGCCAGGCTGCCTTACCTGACACATCGCTATAACCAGTAAATTGTGCCTCGTGAAGATTGCGCATCTTCCATAAATGTAATGGCAGCAGAGCACTTATCACCATCACGGTCACCAAGAGGCAGGCACGACTCCGTCGACCGGGATAGAAGAAAACCAAAACAATGGCGACGAAGAGCATCAGTGGAAAGATCGGTCGGACAAGTACCACCGCGCTTGTGAGGAGCCCTACGGCACTTCCGCCTAATATGACCATAGGCGTGGTTCGCACACATCGTACGACGGCGTACATTAGAGCGAACAGTGAAACCAAGAGCAGAAGAAATATTCCATCGCTGAGCAGGTAGCCCGCTCTTACTGCCCCCCACGGTGAAATGGCGGCCAGACTCCCTCCTGCGAATGCCATCACAGGAGGCAGAATCTGTCTTGCTAACCAATACAGAATAACAACGCTTAACGAAACTACCACCGTCTGAGCAACCAGCAACGCTCGAACTTCTGTACCAAATAATGTTATGAGGATCGCAAGGAACAGCGGATACCCAGGCATCCGGGTGATCTCTGGACTTTGGTATCTATTGAGGAACCTCCCCGACTCATGAAGGCTCAGGGCCGGAGCGAAATAGGTTCCCGAATCTGAAAAGACTAAATCAACGGGGTCGGCACGCCATGTTAGGATCAGCCGAAGCGGGAGAGCCAATGCCAGTATTATCAAAGATGCGAAGATGGGATGATCCCGAAGCCATGAGGCACACCCTATTGAGTGTTCAGTTACACCCAGGTTTTTCTCGTCCATGGAAGATGTGTCGAAAAGACTGTGGCAACTATGCCCCAATCAACGCAGGCAAGTTTAAAGGAACTAGGGTTGCGGTCGCGATGACTCTTCAAGGCCGTTGCCGAAATCCAGCCCTGCTGCAACCGGCAGAGAGAGAGAGACAATGGCCCAAGGAGTCATGAAATCTGTGTTACCGGCGCAAGTGATCAAAACGGCATATACAACGAGTGGTAAATGAAAGGCACAATCGTACTCTCTCGACTTTTCTGTACGAAGAGCCCTCATCGCACTGCGAACAAGGTAGAAACTAAACAGCATGAGGGGCAATATTCCTGAAGCCACGGCAAATAAGAGAAAACTATTGTGTGGCGTCACGTAGATGCCCGTGCTTGTGATAGCTCCCGGATGTGAGGCACCTACTCCTATTAATGGAGAACTAAGAAATCGTTCAATTAACAGCGGCCAGACTTGAAATCTGCCGGTCTCTTCTCTGGCACGTAGTGCATACGACCGGACAGCCTGGTCGAATACCCCCAGTTCCAACAACCCCGCAGCAAACGCAGCAAGCAACAAAAGGGGAAAGAAACCGCCCTTCAAAAAACGCCTGCCGCTCATCACGAGCGCAGCACTAATTGCGAGGAGGGCCCCTCGGCTTACGGTCAATGTCACCACATAAAAGGAGACGAGAGCCAGCCCCCATGCCACAATTCGCAGCACCAGCGTTTTCTCCAAATACCCCTTGATGACCATGCAGACTACGCAGAAACCAAACCAGCCAGCCATGGCATTAGCATTCGCATAACCGAGCTCTTCACTCAAAGCAACACGGGAATAGCCTCCTCCTTGACTCGGTGTCATATACGGCAACATGGAGAGCCCCATGAACAGCGTGAACCAAATAAAACGGCTCAAGAAATTGGGGCGATGCGTAGCAAGCGCCTGAACGATCACCAAAGAAATGATCCACTGCCCGAATGGATAGACATACGGTTCATAGAGGGATTCTCCATGTATCCCGATTTGGATGAAAAGATAGATGAGTCCACAGGCAAGAGGAACCCATGCCGTCTGAATGGTGTGGAGCATCGCGGGGCCAAGGGCGAGAAAACACAGCGCCAGAACAGGAATCAGGAGAAATCCTGAGCCGATGCTTCCCATCAGGATAATTCCCAGTGGGGCTCCCAGAACCGTATAGAAGATCACAAAATAATAGCCGTACTCAGCCGGAGCCAATGCCGCCGAGTAGGTGGTGTTTCGCGGCCCCTCAATGGGAATGGCATCTAGGGCGTGCATATGGCTTTCCTGGCGACGGTTGCGCAAGCCTGTTCCAACATAGCCTCTAAGCGTTTCGCGCTGGCACCCCAGCTATATTGATTGCGCACTTCTGCTCCACCCGCCATGCCTCGCTGTCTGGCCTCGTGTCGATTCGTGGCGATGGACAACAACGTCTGCGTCAAGGACTCATCTGACCCCGGATCGAACAACCGTCCACCACGGGTCTCCGCCACGCCTCGATTGCCGCCTACTCGCGATGCGAGAAAGGGTACGCCGCACGCCAGCGCCTCCAAGACAGCATTGGAATAATTTTCATATCGGCTCGGCATCACGAAAAGATCCATGGCGCGATACCAATCAGGCAACGAAGCGTGCGGCACATCGGCCTTGAGCCGCACGGTCCCGGCTGCAATCTCCTGCTTCAAGCACAATCGCAGTTTTCCTTCTTCTTCCCCAGACCCGATAATCAACAGCCTCGCCTGCGGCACTGTTCGGCGTATGCTTGTGAAGGCTCGGGCAAGTAAATCGATGCCTTTGATATAGGCCAACCGCCCCACGTACCCGATCACCCAGTGTTCTTCGGCCCATCCCAATTGCTGTCGAATTTGCGTCGCGCCCGGCTTGAACAATTCCCCGTCCAACCCGATAGGAAGTTCGAGAGCATGGTCGCCAACAAATTCGCGGATCCTGGTCAACGCATCTCCATTGGCGCAGACCACAGGAATTGACCGTAGCACCGGCTCAAACTCTGACGAGACCGGCCCCGGCAATCGCAACATGGTGGGACAGGAGGACGCAATTCGAGAGGCCAGGACTGCACTCGCATGCACATAGGCAGCATCGAACTCGTTCCAGCGTCCACGAAACTCCTGCTCGACGCGGCGTGTAAACCGACGATCATGCCATCGAACGGTTCGCCAGCAGAGTGCCGCCTGCACGCGTTCCCAATGGGTCTTCAATTGCCATCGATTTGGTAACCACTCCCCCATCGTGGAGAGTGCATCCTGCCCCAGTTTTCTTGACCAGCGTCCTGCCAACGGAAGCGCGCGAAATGCCGGGGGAAGTGCCAGGGGATATCGCCCACTGGGATCAGCGATAAAGGTGGCCCAAACCTCATGCCCTCGTTCGGCAAAAGCCTGAAACAAATTTCGCGTGAAGTTCTCTCCTCCCCCGCGAAGCACACCCAATTCCGACTGTACAACCAAGACTCTCATCAGACCCTGGACGAATTACATGCGGGCGATAACGGGATTGCCGAAGACCATACCGTACGATGGAACTGTGCCGGCAGATCACTGAATAGAATGGCGCGTCGCGGCGTCAAACTTTTTCACCACAACTTCTGCACTATGCTCGTCCACAATATATTGACGTGCTCTGATGGCCATGGCCTGACGCTCCTGGGAGTCGAACATTAACTGCTGCAATCGCTCGACTGTGGCATCAACAGGGCCGGTGACCAGTCCCAATCTCCGCTCCTTGATAATGTTGTCGGGATCCACTCTGAGTGTCACGACGGGGGTGCCATGGCTCCATGCCTGAACAAAAGTATTGGGAAACCCCTCCTGGTCGGAAGTACACAGCAGCAACGCCGCGTTCTCAATGACTCCAGCCGCTTCCTCAGGATCCACACGACCGCGGTAGTCGACGTTCGGCAATTGCTTGAGCAATTCTGCGGCTCGCGCAGTAGCATCCCCTAGCGACCTGTGCGCCGTCAGCCCACCACACACGACAAATTTCAGATGAGGCGCCTTCCTGGCAATATCAACCAGGAGATCTGGGCGTTTTGGTGTGCGTAACATTGCGACCCAGGCTATGTATGAGGACCGTGCGGAGTGAGGGATCATTGCCGCAGGAAGCTGGCAGACCTTCGGAAGCACCTTCGATTTTGATTTCCATCGCGAAGACAATAGATCGAACTGCCCCCCGTGCTGAACAAGGATTCTGTCCGATCGCTCGAGCCCCCATGCGTACAACGGCCACCAGCTACTCCGCCTTACCAACGCATTCCGTGGCGACACATCGGTATCAAATGCCGTATGGAACACGGTGCGGGCTGCGTGCCGTTTTGCAAGCTCCACGAGAATCCCCCACCAATGTGACGCACCTTCCCAGAACAACCAGTCGGGCCGTTCAGAGGCAAGAAATCTATTCCACGCGACGATGGGATTTCCCGGGTTGATGCCAACATACTCCACCCCGTCGATCATTCTCCGTTGTCCAATGGCGATTGTTCCGCATACTCCGACGACTACCTCCCAGCCCGCAGCAGCCAGCGCGCGAGACAGAACCCAAATGTCACGTTCTGTTCCCCCTACCGCCTTCGGTGATCCTATGGCGTATTCGTATGCGACATCGTTCAGAAATGCGATCTTCATAACGTGACCTTGCGTTTCATCGCCCAGGCAAGAAAGACAAATGGACCCCAAAGTTCTCGTCCAATCCCCCGCTCCGATCTGCTGATAGCTTGGAGACGCTTGAGGTAAGGATAATTGAACAGATCGATATGGCGTTCGCCCCAATCGATCGCAGCGTCGAATGCCGGTCTCCATACACTGGAGAGCAATGTGTCGAGGGGGACGTTGAATCCATGTTTTGGCCGATCCCATACCTGCCTAGGGAGAATTCGTCGTGCGATCGGCATGAGCAACGCTTTCAATGTGCCATTGACGATTTTCACGTTTGCATGCAGGGGAAGAATACGATCCAGGATCAACTCGTCCAGGTAAGGTACGCGGACTTCCAGCGAGGCCAGCATGCTGGCTCTATCGGTCTTTACAAGGCAGTTCTCACTCAGATAGGTCTCCAGGTCGGCGCGCATTAACACATCCGTGCTGATCGACTGGCTATATCGTTCGGCACGCCGCTCCCAAGGCTCAAAGTATTCTGCCACCTGCGCCGTCCGATGGTACGGCCGAGCAACTACCTGACGTAGATCCTTTCGGAAGATCGGAAAATCTCCATATCTCACCCATGACCAGCGAAGGCGCGCCTCAGAATTGAGGGTGCGCCAATACAGATGCGACATACCGCGCGGCCGCCAATTCGATAGACGCAGGGTTTGATCCAGGATGCGGTACCCCAAAGTCGGAGAGGACTGTTCATTGCCAGTCAGGTATTTGGGATATCCTCCGAAGACCTCATCGCCACCGTCACCAGAAAGCGCCACCTTGACATATCCCGCCGTCATTTTTGACAGAGCATAGGTTGGGACAGCCGCGGGATCGGCAAAAGGCTCGTCCAGGCTACCGAGAAAATCTAACAGCAACTCTGAGCCGAATTCCTCGGCTGGAAGTACCGTATGATCCGTTCCGAACTGTCGCGCCACGAGCCCCGCGATGGAGGATTCGTCCGCCGAGGCATCCTTGAACGCAATCGAGAAGGATCGTACCGGCTTTTGACTCTCACGGGACATCAAGGCCACTAGGAGAGAGGAATCGATACCACCGGAAAGGAATACGCCGATCGGCACATCGCTGATCATCTGACGCCGCACGACCTGTTGAAGTAATCCCTCAAGGTCTTTCTCAGACGGTGGTTCGGCGTTTACATCAGCACCCGGAGGGGCCCAGTAACGTTCAATACGCGGCGCCTCATCACCAGGCCTCCACTCAAATCTGCATCCCGGCTCAAGTTTGTGTACGCCCTTCAAGATTGAGCGTGGAGAGGGAATGTAGTCGAATGCCAGAAGATCCCTCACAGCGATCGGGTCCACCTGTCCACATTCTTGAAGCACATCGAATGGTTCGAGCGTGGAGGACAGAACCAGTGTCCCTGCGGAAACGGCCCAGGCCAAAGGCTTGATGCCTAATCGGTCACGCGCGCCAAAGGCTATCTTGCTCGATCGATCCCATACGACAAATGCAAAGATGCCGTTTATTTTATTGATGATCCCCGCACCCCATCGCGAAAACCCTTCCAACAGCACCTCGGTGTCGGATTGGGTTCGAAACCGGATGCCCTCTCGGGCTAACTGTTCACGCACCTCCGCATGATTGTAAATCTCACCATTGAAAACGATGACATATCGCTGATCCCGACTGACCATCGGCTGCTGGCCCGTTGCTACATCGATGATCGACAGGCGCCGGTGAAAAAGCATGACATGCTCTTCCGTCCATACCCCTGCGGCATCGGGTCCCCGATGAGCAAGACGATCGGCAGCAGCCTGCGCCGTACAACGTTCGATGCGGGGAGCATCCTGAAGAATGGCCAAGAAACCGCACATAAAAATGTCTCTGATTCAGGCAGCGGAAAGTAACGGAGCAGTTTTGATTGATCAGGAAACCGCGAAGGACTGCATTATGATCGTTCACCTAAAGGTGCGCTTTGTGCCAGCACGGTACCAACAGA
This sequence comes from uncultured Nitrosospira sp., assembly GCA_900696505.1. GTDB lineage: Bacteria > Nitrospirota > Nitrospiria > Nitrospirales > Nitrospiraceae > Nitrospira_A. The sequence continues at coordinate 3,631 of CAADGJ010000002.1, read as the reverse complement.
CTCCCATCGCACAGTGGAATCAGCCATCGCCCGCTCAATCAGCTTATGCAGATGATCTCCGACAGTTTTGGCATCTGGATCTGTGACCGGATGATCTAGTTCCCAGTAATGTGTCGCCGCACAGAATGCACCATTGAGTCCGGTCGCTTCATCAAAGCGTTTCAGGCTTCTTTGGAGCACGGCATCCGGAGTAATGGGGGTGCCTGCCAACTCCCTATGACCCGCGATATCAAGTACATACGGCAACCCGTCGAATCCCTGTTTTCGCCTGCGCCTCAACCGCCACCACACTCCTAGGCAGGAGGGTGACCACCACGGCCATCCGTGGCGCATACCTGCGACGCCGCCGAGATGCAATCCGGCGTTTGTGATTGCGTTCAATCCCTCTTTGCCGATTGCATTGTGTGGCGGGACGAAGACTCGGATAGTGGTTTCCAGCAACCCCTCCAAGTATTGTTTTCCTTCACGAACTTTTCGCGCGAGTTCAGAGCCCTGCAAAAACTCCCGCCTATTCTCGGGCTCGTCGTGGTGGTACCCGTGTAGCATCGCTTCGTAGCGGCCGGCGGCAATTCCCCGGCGCAGGTATTCTACCAACGCTCCGTTTTCCTCAAGTGCATGGATCGACCATTGCTTACGGTGGGCCACAGGAACGCCTTTGCTGCTTCCTGCACGGCAAAAAGGAATAATCGCCAACGACACTGGACCATACTTGGTCACTTCGCCGTAGGCGCGCTCCAGTTCATCAGGTGAAGTGAAGAAACTGGTATCATCGTCACGGATACAAAAATACACGTCAGGCTCCTGCTTCCTCGCGTGGATGCATGGCGAGGCAATGATCACATCGGAATAACAACGTTACCTGCTAACAACGGCCTTCCAACCAACGTGGATCTTCAATTTCACGCAAGCTTGGTGGAATGGACTGCGCACCCGGAATGAATGGTTTTTCAGAAGGAATGCCCTCCAGAGCACGCACCAAAATCTCAGTTTGCCGTTCTGACGAGTAGGCCTCGCACGCTTTACGATCCGGGGCCAACGACTCCAAATTGCAGGATGCCCATTTCTCGAGAAACATCTGAAGAACGGCTACGATCTCAGGGACTGAGTCGACATCGGCAACTGTTTGCGCGCCCACGCGCATCAACACGTTTTTCGTTTCGTCCTGCGGCAATACTCCTATGATGGGGCGACCACCCTTCAGGTAACCGAACAGCTTGGCACCCGCAAATAGTTCATAGCCCTTCATGGTCGAGGGCCGTCCAAGCGCTAGCAATGCGTGCGCCTCACGCTGGAGGCGAGACACCTGCTCAAAGGAGATCGGCCCAGACGTTTCGACCATGTCAGAGAGACCACGAATATTGACCTCGGCGGCCAGCGGTTCCATCCCTTCGCCCACGAAGCGCAGCAGCAGCCGTTTCGCACTCTGCGGGTCGTTCTTCCTCAACTCCTCGAGCGCGGTCAGTAACGTATCGTAACGGTAATCAGGAAGGGTCCCGGAGTAAAGGATCGTGCACCGGTCTCCTGTGGGGGCCATAAACGGCTCGATCGGCGCCTCAAATCCGTTGGGAATCACATAGATTTTCGATGCCTGTAACGCTCCGGGATAAGCACGCCAGAAACATTCCGCCTCGCTATCGTATCGGAACACCACCGCATGAGCGTGCTGCAGTAATCCATACATCCGCCGACGCAACGCCCGTGTGGCCGCCCTTGTTCTCCGGACATCGTGATCGTTCGAGGTGATACTCCACGCATCGTCAAAATCCAGCACGTACGGAATACCGGTACGCTCCGACACTTGTTGCGCAATATAAAAGGCGGACAGACGCCCGGCATTGGCCCAGAGCATGTGGGGACGAGCCTCGGCACAGGCCGTCAACGCGGCATTCACCCCATGCGGGATCCACGGACTTGCCACATCCGGCTGATACCATACTGCCTCGGCGCTTCTCACCATGCTCCGTAACCGAGCCCTCAGCCCTGCCGGTTCTCCACCCGCATGATGCATTGCAGCACTGCCAACGGAGACAGGTGCCATGGTCATTCGTCTTGCACGCCACGACTGAACTTGCTGCCACCGATCATACCCGAGCGCAGGAATGACTCGCGTCTGAGAAGGGACCATCTCCACGAGCTTGGCGTCGTACCGCTCGTACTGACTGGGCGTCGCCGTGACCACGGTGGTCTTCCAGCCTCGCGCGTCAAGTTGACGAACAAACCGCAACGTCCGAAAAGACGTCGCCGACCCCTCCGGCGGAAACAATCGCGCAATCATCATGACGTGTTTCATGTTGTCACTGCCTTTGGCTAGGAAGGAACTGATGCCCATGCTCAGGCGGAAGAGAGGTACACATATGGAACGCTGCAATAAAGGCGGGATCCTGCGTTAGAGAACGCCAATTCTTCGCGCAACTCGAAGCGAGGTGCTGAATGGATTTAATCCGAGATCCAGCACCTTGAGAAACACAGCCATCCCAATGCGGCTCACCTGCAAGGCATGTCCCAGCCGCTTGAGCGTCGTCCGATGATAGTGCCAGAACTGTTTATTCCGGTTACGGAAAACCTTGGACCCTAAGGAGGTGTAATATCGGTCCCACATGCTTCGAGCTTGCTCTTTGAACTCATCATCCTGGAGATACACCGGGCCATATTTATACAGCATTTCGATTTCGGGCAGATGCAAGGCTACCGTGTCAAACTCGCTCGCGTTATTGGCATGTACCCGGGTATATGTCAGGACCTGGTGCACGAATCCGAAATCGGTTTTCTGAAGCACGTCCAGGCAGGCTTCCGTATCCGAGTGCAAATGCATTTCGTTAAAGAAGCTACTGCGTCTTCTCACTTCTTCCGACCGATAGAGTACGGACGTTGGTGTACCAAACACGCTGGATCCGCCCTTCAGCAGGTTTCGGCATATCTCCCTGCCGTTCACAGTTGTGCTGGGATACGGCAGTCCGTCCCATACGACTTGCGTGTTCCTCAGGCCATACGCTCCGACGATCCCCACGCTGGGGTTGGCCTCCGCGAGAGTGACCATTTTTTCAATACAGTCTGGGAATAACCAGTCGTCGGCATGTACGACCTTGCAATACTTGCTGGTCCCAGGGACGGTGCGAAATGCAATGTTGTGATTTTCCTGTACGCCTACGAATTGCGTATTCGTCGTCACTCGGATCCGTGAATCCCGGGCGGCATATGCCTCAGCAATCGTCAGTGTGCCATCTGTGCTGCAATTATTGATGATGTGGTATTCCCAGTTCTGGTAGGACTGAGCCAGCACACTTTCAATGCATTCGACGAGGTACTTTTCCCCGTTATATACAGGTGTAAGTACCGTTACCAACGGCTGGGTGATAGCTGGCATCAGTTGCTCTCTCATTTGTCAGCACTTAGATAAAGAACAGCGTCCCCGTTAAAGGGCACTGCAAAGTTCTGCTTACTGCCCCCGGTCGCCGTCCCGACAACAATGGATGCACCGGTACCAACGTTGAACCATTCGACCGAAAACGAACCGGTTGCCGCTGACAGGTCCACCGAAACTATCTTCTTGATCATTTCCTTTCGGAACAAGAAGCGGAGCACTTTCCCCGCCACGGTCCTTCGACCCGATCCGTAGTAATCCACGGGCAGA
>CAADGJ010000001.1 GCA_900696505.1 uncultured Nitrosospira sp. | reverse complement strand
TCTTTTTGTGGCGCACGGTAGTCCTGTTCCTTTCTTACTCTGAACGCACGCCCGCGTCGCCTGACGGCAAGGCGTCGACTTTCATTCCAAGGCTCAGTCCCATTTCGGTCAGGATTTCCTTGATTTCGTTGAGCGACTTCTTCCCGAAATTCTTCGTCTTCAACATTTCCGCTTCGGTCTTTTGGACCAGATCGGCAATGGTCTTGATATTGGCGTTCTTGAGGCAATTCGCCGCGCGAACGGACAATTCCAATTCATTGACGCTTCGGTACAGGTTCTTATTCACTTCATCGGACAAATCTTCGCTACCAGCGGATGGCTTGGCGTCTGAACGCTCTTCAGGATTGATGAAGATATCGAGATGTTCCCGAAGAATCCCAGCCGCGTTGGACAATGCATCCCGCGGAGAAATCGTGCCGTCCGTCCAAATTTCAAGCGTTAATTTGTCATAGTCCGTCATTCGACCGACGCGAGCATTTTCGACGTGGAAATTTACCCGTTTGATCGGAGAGAAAATGGAGTCGATGGCAATCACACCGATCGGCAGGCCTTCTTCCTTATTACGCTCAGCCGGAACAAACCCGCGACCATGCTTGATGGTCATTTCCATATCAAGCGCGGCATCCTTGTCCAGCGTCGCGATGTGCAGGTCTGGTGTAAGAATCGTCACGTCACCATCATGCGTTATATCGGAACCTTTCGCTTCTCCCGGTCCCTTCTTCTTGAGACGGATGGTCTTCGGCTTGTCGCCCTGAAGCGCCAAGCGGAGACTCTTTACATTCAAAATAATCGAGGTGACGTCTTCCGTCACACCAGGAATCGTGGAAAACTCATGTAACACACCTTCGATCTTGACGGTGGTCACCGCAGCCCCTGTCAAGGAGGACAGCAAGACACGGCGCAGGGAGTTTCCTACCGTGGTGCCGAATCCTCGCTCAAATGCCTCGGTCGTAAATCTTCCGAATGTCGGGGAAAGAGTGTCCTTGTCGACTTCCACCCGCATGGGGATCTGAAAGTCTTTCATCGCTTTAATCATGACTCCCCCTTCATTAACTCGTGTGTGCCCATATATCGTTCAACCATGATGAGGTCCAATCAGGGAATCCCCAACCATGTCGGTTTAGCGCGAATACAGTTCGACGACCATCTGCTCATTTACAGGCAACACAATATGTTCCTTGGTCGGCAAGGATCGAATCGTCCCCTTGTAGGCGGCCCTATCCAACTCGAGCCATTCAGGAATGCCACGGCCGTCCACCGCCGCAAGTGCGCCCTGAATCGGAATCAATTCGCGACTCTTTTCCCGGACCTCGATGGAATCACCAGCTTTGACAAGAGCACCGGGCGCCTTCACTTTTCGGCCATTGATCATCAAGTGACCATGATTGACCAACTGCCTGGCCTCTTTTCGTGAGGCCCCGAAGCCGAGCCGATACACCACATTGTCTAAGCGACATTCTAGGAGGCGCAGCAAGGTATCGCCCGTTACGCCGGCTTGACGTTCCGCTCGCTCGAAAATGCCGCGGAATTGACATTCCTGGAGACCGTAAATCCTCTTCAGTTTCTGCTTTTCACGCAACTGTAAGCTGTAGTCCGACGTCCGTTGACGGGCCTGACCGTGCTGTCCAGGAGGATAACTCCGGCGCTCGATCGCGCACTTCTCGGTCATGCAACGAGACCCCTTCAAAAAGAGCTTCTCGCCCTCTCTCCGGCACAAGCGGCAGACAGGTCCACTATATTTTGCCACGCTACTACCCCTCCTCTACCTCAACAACTTAAGTACAACCGACTTAGATATTTCGTTACTGCGAAGATGCCCGGATCTCTCCTACACCCGCCGACGTTTCGGCGGCCGGCATCCGTTGTGAGGAATCGGCGTCACGTCGCGGATCAAATTGATACGCAATCCGGCACTTTGCAATGAGCGAATGGCGGACTCGCGTCCAGCACCCGGCCCATTGACATAGACATCTACCTGGCGCATGCCGTTTTCCATGGCTTTTCTGGCTGCAGCTTCACCCGCTCGTTGCGCGGCGAATGGAGTACTCTTGCGTGACCCCTTAAACCCCTGATTGCCTGAACTGGCCCACACCACGGTGTTGCCGCTCATATCCGTAATGGTCACGATCGTATTATTAAACGAGGCCTGAACGTGAGCCACTCCGCTCTGAACAATCTTCCGTTCCTTCTTCTTGCCTTTCTTCACACTCATAGAATCTCCCTCAGCGCATGGCGCCTGATCGGTCTAATCTCTTATGCTCTGGAACCAGCGGGCTTCTGTGGTTTGCTGCCGACGCCCGAGCGTCTTCCTTTACGGGTGCGCGCATTTGTCTTGGTCCGCTGTCCGCGAACAGGCAACCCTTTGCGATGCCGAAGCCCACGAAATGTTCCGGTATCCACCAAACGCTTGATATTCATCGACACTTCTTTTCGCAAGTCACCTTCCACGCGGTAATCCCGTTCGATCACCTCGCGAATCTTGACGATCTTGTCTTCGCTGACATCTTTCACGCGGATGGCCCCGTCAACCCCAGCCTTTTTGAGAATCGCCTGGGCCGCGACGCGACCGATTCCAAACACATAGGTCAGACCGATTTCGATTCGTTTGTCTTTTGGCAAATCTACGCCAGCAATACGTGCCATAATTACCCCCTAGTTCCTTTTCTTGCTCGCCTGATGAGCTGGCTCAGCCACGTTCAGAGATTCGCCCTGCCGTTGTTGTGCAGACGACTCCTTCCAGACTCCGCGCATGCCGTGCCAAGGCAACCCACCGCCGCTCATCCCTGCCGTTGTTTATGACGAGGATTGGCGCATAAGACGCGAACGACCCCACGCCGGCGAACCACCTTACATTTTGCACAAATCGGCTTAACTGACGACTTGACCTTCATAGCAATTCCATTTCTCCGCTACTTGAAACGATAAGTAATCCGTCCCCTCGTCAAATCATAGGGTGACAATTGAATGGTCACCTTGTCGCCAGGAAGGATCCGAATGAAATGCATCCGCATTTTTCCGGAAATATGAGCCAAAATCCGGTGCCCGTTTTCCAACTCTACGCGAAACATCGCATTCGGGAGAGTCTCAGCCACCGTGCCGGTCACTTCTATGACATCTTCTTTTGGCACGTATTGGTACGCCTTCCCGTCTTAGTGTGACAATTGTGAAAGAATCTTGGCCGGTCCACTTGGTTGAATCGCGATGGTGTGCTCAAAATGAGCAGACCAGCGGCCATCTTGAGTGACCGCCGTCCAACGATCTTCTAAAATGCGAACGGCGCTGCCTCCCATATTGACCATGGGTTCGATGGCCAATACCATACCGACTTGGAGCCGGGGACCTTGTCCAGGTTTGCCATAATTTGGCACTTGCGGCTCCTCGTGAAGCTGCCTTCCTATACCATGACCGACAAATTCCGTCACAACGGCAAAACCGGCCTGCTCGACATGGGTCTGTATAGCATGAGACACATCTGAAAGGCGATTCCCGACGACTGCTTTCGCAATTCCGCGGTACATTGCTTCTTCGGTCACCTGTATCAGACGTAACGCCTCCGCACTTGCCGATCCAACCGGCACGGTAACCGCGGAGTCTCCATAGAAGCCGGAAACGATGGCGCCCAAGTCAAGCCCAATAATGTCGCCTTCCTTGAGTTTGCGTTTCGATGGAATCCCGTGAACGACCTGTTCGTTAATCGATGCGCAGAGCGTTTTGGGATAATTCCGGTATCCTTTGAAGGCTGGGATGGCCCCACGACCACGGATGGCCTCTTCAGCGATCCGATCCAAGTCCTCGGTCGTAATGCCAGGTTCGACTTTCCCCTTCAACAGCGCGAGGACTTCTGCCACCACTCGGGAAGCCTGCGCCATTAATGTCACCTCATCCGGCGTTTTGAAGACGATCATTGAGCGCCGAGCCCGAGCAGCAACGCGGAAAGCCTCGTGTAGACAGCGGCCATTTCGCCAGAGCCATCCAGATCGCTCAGGAGGTTCTTTGCTTGGTAATACGCAATCAGCGGGGCGGTTTGCTCGTCATACACCTTCAATCGAGCCTCGATCGTTTCAGGCTTATCATCACTTCGCTGGATCAATGACGCACCACACCGATCGCACTGGCCCTCGATTTTCGGTGGAGCAAAGGCGATGTGAAACACGCTTTGACATTTAGGGCAGCTCCGTCTTCCACTGAGACGTGTGACCACATCATGCCGGGAAACCCGGAAGTTGATAACCTGATCGAGCTTCAGATTCCGGCCGGTCAAGATAGCCTGTAATTCTTCAGCCTGCGGAACCGTTCGTGGAAAACCGTCCAGCACGAAGCCCTTCTGACACGAAGGCGCAGCCAACGTGTCGCGTACCATCCCAATGACGACGCTATCCGGAACTAACTTTCCGGCATCCATGCTCTTCTTGGCTTCAATACCGAGTGCCGTTTGATTTCGAACGGCTTCCCGCAGCAGATCACCGGTAGAGATCTTCGGCCACCCAAATTGAGCGGTAACCCGATCTGCCTGAGTGCCTTTGCCGACGCCAGGAGCGCCGAGAAAAACGAGTCGCATGAGGTGGTCCTAGGACGTTCTGCCTCGAAGTTTTCCTTTTTGAAGGAATCCATCGTAATTGCGGTTTAGGAGATGTGACTCAATCTGCTGCGCAGTATCTAAGCCAACTCCGATAACGATCAACAGCGACGTACCGCCGAAATAGAACGGCATATTCAGCTTATAGATAAGAAATTCAGGAATCACGCAGACGATTGCCAGATAGATGGCCCCGGCAAACGTGATCTTCGTGAGAACGGAATAAATATAGTCTGAGGTTCGCTGACCGGGACGAATACCGGGAACAAATCCACCATATTTCTTGAGGTTGTCCGCCATATCCACCGGATTCATAACCACTGCCGTATAGAAGAAACAAAAGAATACGATTAGGCCGACATACATGAGCGTGTAAAGAAGTGATCCCGGGGCGAGTTGCGAGCCGATAGCCTTAATCCATGGGGTCTCAAAAAATCCGGCAATCGTAGCAGGAAACGCAATAATGGACGAGGCAAAAATCGGGGGAATGACTCCCGCAGTGTTGATCTTCAATGGGATATGGGTGCTTTGGCCCCCGTAGACCCTTCTTCCAATGACACGCTTTGCATACTGCACAGGGACTTTTCGTCTCCCGCTCTCAAGAAAGACGATTGCTGCGACCACACCAAACATGACGACCGCCAAGACGATCAGGAGCGGGAAGCTTAATTGACCGACCTTATAGAGATCGAATGTTTGAGCCACGGCTGCGGGAAGTCGTGCCACAATCCCTGCAAAAATAATCAAGGAAATACCGTTGCCAATGCCACGTTCGGTGATCTGCTCGCCGAGCCACATGAGGAAGCCGGTGCCTGCACAAAGAGTAATCACCGTCATAAAGCGGAATCCCCATCCGGGACTCAGGACGAACGCACCCTGGTTCATCTGTTCAAGACCGACGGCAATCCCAAACCCTTGGATTAAGGCAATCACAATGGTTCCGAACCGGGTATATTGGATGATCTTTTTTCGACCGCGTTCCCCTTCCTTCGCCAGCTTCGAAAGATGCGGGATAACGACAGTGAGTAACTGAAGAATAATCGACGCGCTGATGTAGGGCATGATGCCCAACGCGAAAATCGTCAGGCGTGAAAGAGATCCGCCGGAGAAAATATCCAAGAATCCCAGAAGCGCACCACCTTGCTTCTGCAGAAATTCGGATAAGGCTTCACCGTTGATACCTGGGGTGGGGATGTGGGCGCCGACGCGATAGACGATCAGCATGCCCAGCGTGAACAATACGCGGGTCCGCAGCTCAGGTATCTTGAAGATGTTTTGGAAACTGGTCAGCAGACGCTCAAACACAGGGAATGACCTCGGCCCTCCCCCCGGCTGCCTGAATCTTTGCCTCGGCTGACTTGCTGAACTTGTGAGCCTGGACCACGAGAGGTTTTGTCAACTCTCCCTGGGCGAGGATCTTAATCAGCTCTCCTTTGCGTCGAACAAGGCCTTCATTCATCAAGAGTTGGGGCGTAATGGCTTCTGTCGTTTCCAGACCAGCCAAGCTTTTTAAATTAATGATCGTATACTCAGTTCGAAATTGATTCGTAAAGCCGTACTTTGGAACGCGGCGAATCAATGGCATCTGGCCGCCCTCAAAACCTGGGCGTTTTCCGCCTCCGGAACGAGCCTTCAGCCCCTTATGACCTTTGGTCGCCGTCTTACCATGGCCGGAACCAGGGCCACGGCCGATTCGCTTTGGTTTGTGCTTCGCTCCTCGAGAAGGAGCCAGATCATGCAACTTCATTGGGGACTCACTTCCAGTAAATAGCCTACCTTGGCAATCATGCCCTTCACTTGATCGGTGGCAGGACGCAACACAGTGGCATTAAGTTTGCGCAGTCCTAAGCCCCTCAGCACCAAGCGATGCTTATAAGGCGTTCCAATGGGGCTACGCTTCAGGGTAATTCGTAGACTAGCCTGAGCAGTCGTGGTTTTCTTTTCAGTCGACATGATGTCCTTACGCTTCACTACCAACAGCCCGTCGTAGTCGCATGATTTCCTGCGGGTCGCAGAGCTGTTGCAGTCCATTAAGAGTGGCCCTGACGGCATTAAACGGATTACCGCGACCGAGGGTTTTGGCGATAATGTTGTGCGCACCGGCCAACTCGACAACCGCTCGAACGGCTCCGCCTGCAATGATTCCGGTACCGTCGGCGGCTGGCTTTAGAAGCACGTGCTCGGCACCAAACAGTCCGTGGACTTCGTGTGGAATGGTTCCCCCTTTGATGGGAACGCGAACCAGGTGCTTCTTGGCCTGCTCAACAGCCTTGGAAATAGCTACCGGGACTTCGGCAGCTTTTCCTTTGCCGACACCCACATACCCTTGCCCATCACCGACGACCACCAAAGCGCAAAAGTTGAATCGCTTTCCGCCTTTGACCACTTTGGCAACGCGGTTGATAAACACTACCTTGTCTTTTAGGCTCAATTCTTCGGGATTGACTCGCACAACGTCATTCTCCTTTAGGTCGTCCCATTTTTCTTGCGGGAAGCGGAGGCGTTCCGCCTAACGCACTTCTAAAACTGCAATCCGCCCTCGCGGGATGCATCGGCCAAGGCCTTCACGCGTCCATGATATTGCCGTCCACCCCGGTCAAATACAACCATTGAGACGTTGGCGGCCTTCGCTCGTTCAGCAATCAGTTTTCCTACCGCTTTGGCACCTTCAATGCTGCCCGTCGATTTCACGGCCTTCCGCAAGGATTCATCCAAGGTAGAAGCAGCAGCCACCGTATGCCCGCGAAGATCATCAATGATCTGGGCATAAATGTGAGAGCGACTTCGAAAGACGTTTAACCGTGGGCGATCACTCGTCCCGACTACAGATTTTCTTACGCGCTGTTTACGCCGTGCTAATTTTCGGTTTTTTTCTTGGGTATTCATTAAATGCCTCTACTTGCCGGTTTTACCCGCCTTCTTCCTCAGCACTTCGCCGGCGTATCGAATTCCTTTTTGCTTATAGACATCCGGGGGTTTAATGGAACGAATGTTGGCTGCTACTTGCCCAACCAGCCGCTTGTCGATCCCTTTTATCGAAATGAGTGTTTGCTTGTCGACCTTCACGTCAATGCCCTGAGGCACCGTGTAGGTAACCGGATTGATGTAGCCGACATTGAAACTCATTTCACGACCCTGAAGTTGCGCTTTGTAGCCCACGCCCGTTATCTCTAACGACTTCTCGTAGCCTTTGGTGACGCCTTGGATAATATTGCTCAACTCGGCACGAACCAAGCCGTGCATGGCACGAATCTCTCGCGCATCACCAGACCGATTGACAACAAGCTGCCCATCAGCAACCGCGACGCTCAATCCATCGGTCAACTTCCAATCAAGCTTGCCCATTGGCCCCTTGACTGATACCAAACGACCAGCGACCTTCACATCGACGCCGCTTGGAACTGCAATTGGTTTCCGCCCAATCCTCGACATACGAACCCCGTTACGTTACAGCGATCTCGGTTATACTGCGTCCTAGACGACTCCTCATTACCAGACAGCGCAAAGCACTTCACCGCCTAATCCCGCGCGCCTGGAGTCACTGTCGGTCATAAGACCTTTCGAGGTGGAAATGACAGCCACGCCGATGCCGTTTCTCACCTTTGGCACATCATCTCTCCCGACATACACACGACGCCCGGGCTTGCTGATTCGACGCATCCCCGTGATCATTGGGCGCGCTTCCTCGACATAGCGGAGCTGGACAGAGAAGATTGGATGGCCATCTTCCTGCGTCTCCCCGTAACCGAGGATAAATCCCTCTTTGCCAAGGATGTTCAGTATCTGTCGTTTTACTTTGGACACGGGAACTTTCACGACATCCTGGCGACGGCGAGCCGCGTTCCCCAGTCGAACCAACAAGTCAGCAATCGGATCAGTAATCATGCATTCCTCTTCTATGCCTGCAACTGCAAGCTTTCACCTGGGCGACTACCAGCTTGACTTACGCACTCCAGGAATCTCTCCCTTGAGGCTCAAAGATCTAAAACAGATACGGCACATACGAAATCGGCGCAAAAATCCTCGCACGCGACCGCATAAGCCGCAGCGGTGATAGTCACGGCACGAGAACTTGGATTTCACTGCCGCCTTATTCTTGAGCGCTAATCTTGACACGAGAATCCCCCTTTACTCCGCGTGGCCCACAAGGCCAAGCCAACCTCTCTGAAAGCTGCTTTTAGGCCCGAAAAGGCATGCCGAGATGTTTGAGCAGGGCCTTGCCTTCATCATTCGTACGCGCAGTGGTCACAATGGTAATATCCATGCCATGAATCGATGCGACACTATCGTATTCAATCTCTGGAAAAATCAATTGTTCCTTTAGGCCCAGCGTATAATTGCCTCGACCATCAAACGCCTTGGGGGAGATACCACGAAAATCTCTGATCCGGGGGAGCGCTAAGGAAATCAAGCGATCCAAAAACTCCCACATCCTACGACTACGCAAGGTCACCTTGGCGCCAATCGGCATCCCCTGTCTTAATTTAAAACCGGCGATAGCCTTTTTGGCTCTGGTCGTGACTGGCTTCTGCCCGGTAATAATCCCCAATTCGTTAGCCGCGCTCTCCAGCAACTTCACATTTTGAATTGCCTCGCCCATGCCGACATTCAGGACAATTCTCTCAAGACGTGGCACTTGCATCAAATTGCCGTAGCCGAATTCTTTCATTAACGCGGGGATGACCTGATCACGATAGGTTTCCCGCAGTCTCGGTGCAAATTGATGTTCACTACCAGCCTCCTGTGAAACCTCAGGCGCTGCCGTTTCCTTCTTCGTGGAGGCTCGAGGGGTTGCCCCCTTACCGCCCTTACCCTTCTCTACTTTTGCCATGAACGTCTTTCCTGTTCCGACTATTCAACGGTTTCTTTTGATTTTTTACTCAGTCTGGTTCGTCGCCCATCTTCCTGGCGCTTGATCCCTAACCGAGTCGGCTTCTTCGTGACTGGGCACAAGAACATGACATTGGAAATGGCAAGAGGAGCCTCACGTTCAAGAATGCCACCCTGCCGGAGTTTTTGATTCGGCTTGGTATGGCGCTTGATCATATTGAGTTTCTCTACCAAAACCTTCCCCGTTACGGTATCGACAGACAATACCTTGCCTGACTTACCACGCTCACGCCCAGTCATCACCACAACGGTGTCGCCCTTGCGAATTTTCGTTTTGATTCGTGCCATCCCTACCAGAACCTTTCTTCCTTCGACTACAAGACTTCCGGCGCAAGCGACATAATCTTCATGAACTTTTTCCAGCGAAGTTCACGAGCGACTGGGCCGAAAATTCGAGTCCCAACGGGCTCCCCTTGAGCGTTGATCAGGACGCAGGCATTACGATCAAATTTGATATAGGAACCATCGTCACGCCGAACTTCCTTGGTCGTACGCACGATGACTGCTCGACTCACATCACCCTTTTTGACGCCGGCCTGAGGAATTGCCTCCTTGACGGCGACCACCACGATGTCCCCAAGCGATCCGTACCGACGCCGAGTGCCACCGAGCACATGAAAGCACATGACCTGCTTCGCGCCGGAATTATCGGCCACATCCATGTATGTGTAATTCTGAATCATACCCCGCCCTACTCACCGCCAAAAGGATCAGGCCCTTCAGCTCTTCAGGTGTGTTCCGTAGTTACTTTTCAGGTTGTCCCTTGACCATGACGCGAACGACGCGCCAATGCTTGTCCTTACTGATGGGACGTGTCTCACTCAGCTGAACGCGATCGCCAACCTTACACACATTTCCTTCGTCGTGGGCCTTGAGCTTGGTGACCCGGCGAAGAACCTTCTTGTAAATTGGGTGGATGACCGATCGTTCAACCGCCACGACAACCGTTTTATTCATCTTGTTGCTGACGACGTTGCCGTACCACTCACGTCGATGTTGTTGGCCTTCCTTCATACGCCCCTTCTCTCTTACTTTCCGACCGACTGGCCGGCCTGAGTCTGCAGCAATTCCAATTGACGCCTGACCGTTTTCAGGCGGGCAATATCGCGCTTCGTACTTCTAACCTGCATTGGGTTTTCGAGGCGACCAATGCCGAGTTGGAATCGGAAATTAAAGAGTTCCTGGCGCAATTGTTTTTCCTTTGCCGCCAACTCTTCTAGCGAGAGCCCGCTGAGATCCTTCACATCCATCACATCACCACTCAACACGCGCTACAGGTTACTGAAACTCGCCGCGGACCACGAACTTTGTGGCAATTGGCAACTTATAGGAAGCAAGCTTCAATGCCTGCTTGGCGACGTCGGGAGCCACTCCACCCATCTCATACATGATCCGTCCAGGCTTCACCACGGCTACCCAATACTCGGGATTGCCCTTCCCTTTACCCATGCGGGTTTCAGCGGGCTTCTTCGTAATGGGCTTGTCCGGGAAAATTCTAGTCCATACCTGGCCGCCACGTTTCACAAAACGGGTAATAGCAATACGGGCCGCCTCGATTTGTCGGCTGGTAATCCAGCCAGGCTCAAGGGCTTTTAAGCCGAACTCTCCGAGGGTAATGGCTCCGCCACGATAGGCCTTCCCCCGCATCCGGCCCTTCTGCATCTTTCTGAACTTAACTTTCTTTGGCGCTAACACAGACCCACCTTTTCCTTATCGAAGTTCTTAGCCAAGTCGTCCGAGCGTAGAATCAGGCTTTAACTGAAGCGCTGGCAACAACTCACCCTTATAGATCCAAGTCTTCACCCCGATCTGGCCCATCGTCGTATGAGCTTCCGCAAACCCATAATCAACCTCGGCGCGCAAAGTATGTAGAGGAACACGACCCTCGCGATACCATTCCGTTCGGGCAATTTCCGCTCCGCCCAAACGTCCCGCCACCATGATCTTGATTCCCTGCGCACCAAGCCGAAGCGCCGACTGCACGCTACGCTTCATCGCCCGTCGGAACGCGACACGCTTCTCCAACTGAGTCGCGACATTCTCGCTCACCAATTGGGCGTCCAACTCGGGCTTTTTAATTTCTTTAACGGTAATGTAGGCCTGACCGGAATATTCCTTCTCGAGGGCAGCCTTCAACTTATCAACTTCAGCGCCCTTTCGGCCGATGATGATCCCAGGGCGGGCGGTGTGAATGATCACGCGGGTCTGATCCCCAGATCGTTCAATTTCCACCTTGGCCACTCCGGCGTGGTACAGCTTGGCTTTCACCATCTTTCGAATCTTGATGTCTTGGTGAAGCAGTCGCGCATAGTCTTTATCGGCATACCAGCGCGAGCTCCAGGTGTAGTTGTAGCCGATGCGATAGCCAATTGGATGTGTCTTCTGACCCATGAAGAATAACCCTCAATCTAATGGTAAAAGCGTTAGCTGCTGTGGGCGGCGTTCGGAGCAGCTACTGCGATCGTAATATGGCTAGTCCGCTTCTGAATGGAGTTGGCTCGCCCCATCGATCGTGCCCTAAACCGCTTATAAATAGGCCCGCAGTTCACCACGGCCTGCGACACCCACATCTCGTCACTGTCGCCCAATTCCTTCTGCTCGGCGTTGGCCACTGCAGATCGAAGAAGCTTCTCAATGACTCGGGCGGCGTGCTTTGGAGTATGCCGCAACATGGCTAAAGCCATGGGCACCTGCTGGCCGCGAATCATATCGATAACCACTCTCGCCTTCCTAGGCGTCACTCTCACGAAACGTAAATTTGCTTTTGCCTCTGCCATAGCTGACCCCACCCCACCATGCCGACTCATCAGTGAACCGACAATTACTTAAGCGCCACTGCCTTTTCGGTCTTTGCTTGTCCGTGCCCTTTGAAAAAGCGCGTTGGAGCAAATTCTCCCAGCTTATGGCCGACCATATTTTCAGTCACAAACACGGGAATGAACTTCTTCCCGTTATGAACAGCGAACGTGTGTCCGATCATGTCAGGAATGACCGTTGATCGGCGCGACCAGGTCTTGATTAACTTGCGGTCCTTCGTCTGATTCATCTGTTCAACTTTCTTGATCAGATGGTCATCGACAAATGGGCCTTTCGTAATTGAACGAGGCATTATCCGCTCCTACTTTTTCCTACGCGCGATGATAAACTTATCCGTCGACTTATTCTTCCGGGTCTTATAGCCCTTTGCCGGAGTACCCCATGGGGACACTGGATGCGGGTTACCTTGACCTGATTTTCCCTCACCGCCTCCATGCGGGTGATCAACAGGATTCATCACCACACCGCGAACATGGGGACGCTTCCCCTTCCATCGCGTACGCCCCGCCTTCCCGACAACGACGTTTTCATGATCCACGTTCCCGACCTGACCGACCGTGGCCATGCAAGTGGAGAGCACTTTGCGCATCTCTCCAGACTTCAGACGAATCTGAACATACGCCCCATCCCGACCCATCACCTGGGCCGAGCCTCCGGCGCTGCGGATCAATTGACCACCTTTACCAGGCTTCAGCTCGATGTTGTGAATGGTGGTACCCAGAGGCATACTGACGAGCGGGAGAGCATTCCCCGGCCGCACTTCTGCGCCTTCCCCTGACTGCACCATATCACCCACCGACAGACCCACAGGAGCCAAGATATACCGCTTCTCACCATCAAGATAATGCAGCAACGCAATTCTTGAAGAGCGATTTGGGTCGTATTCAATGGCGGCAACCTTTGCGGGAACACCAGCCTTGTCACGCCGAAAATCAATCTGGCGATAAAGGCGCTTGTGCCCTCCCCCACGGAACCGAATCGTCAAACGCCCGTCATTATTCCGACCACCAGTCCGAAGATGAAACCCCGTTAAAGACTTTTCCGGTTTCTTCTTCGTCAGTTTCTCGCCCTGGATGGCTGTCATTCCTCGACGCCCAGGGGTTGTTGGCTTATAGACTTTTAATGCCATAACTGGATCTCACTCTATCGAGAGACTCGCGCTTAGACGGTTTCGTACAGCTCGAGCTTCTCGCCCTCTTTCAACGTGACAAATGCCTTCTTCCAATCAGATCGTTTTCCGACAAACCGTCCTAAGCGCTTGATCTTGCCGCGAATGTTGACAACATTAACACGCGAGACCTTAACCTTTAAGAGTGATTCAACGGCTTGCTTAATCTGAATTTTATTGGCGTCCGGATGAACAAGAAAGCCCACTGTGTTGCTTTGCTCACGCAAGGCCGTAATTTTCTCGGTCAGCAATGGCTGAATCAATACCTGATGAAGATCGCCTTTCATGACCACACCTCTTTCACTCGCTCCAACTCACCCTGCGGAATGACGAGGGAGTGGCAACGCAACACGTCATAGACGTTCAGTTCTTCAGGTCGTAGCACGGTCACGCATGAAAGATTCTTGCCAGCCTGCATCACATGAGAGTTCGGATCGGCGACAACGAGCAACGCAGTACCAGTAATTCCGAGTTGAGCCAATACATTTGCCAGCAATTTTGTCTTTGCCTCTGCGATAGACAGCTCAGAGACTACAACAACGTTGCCCTCAGACAACTTGGCCGAGAGGACACTCTGAAGGGCAGCCCGATACTTCTTCTTTGGCATTCCAAACGCGTAGCTTCGCGGCTTTGGACCAAAAACGGTACCGCCATGTCGCCAGACAGGGGACCGTAAAGAACCGGCTCGAGCACGGCCAGTGTGCTTTTGCTTCCAAGGCTTCTTTCCCGATCCGCTCACCTCACCGCGACGCAAAGTGGAAGCAGTGCCCTGACGATCGCAGGCCCTCTGCATTACCACGGCTTCGTGCACAAGCGAACCATGCGGCTTGCACCCGAATACTTCGTCCGGCAGATCTACACTACCGACTTTCTTCTTTTTCGAATCAACCACATCAACGATCGGCATAGCTCAACTCTTTTTTGACTTCCGCACAACTAGCAGCCCATTCGCACCACCAGGCACTGCTCCGCGGACGAACAACAGGTTTTCATCTGGACGGGCGTCAATCACCTTCAGACGCTGAACCGTGACACGCTCATCCCCCATATGGCCAGGCAAGGCCTTATTTTTCCAGACACGAGATGGATAGGAGCTCGCGCCGATCGAACCAGGAGCACGATGGAACATGGAACCATGCGTCTCTGGACCACCGGCATAGTTATGTCGCCTCACGACACCTTGAAAGCCCTTACCCTTCGAAACACCAACAACATCAACCCAATCACCCTTCTTAAACATATCGACCTTCACGGTCGCGCCGACTGCGACTTCCCCAGTCTTTGGGAATTCACGCAGCCAACGACTGGGAGGAGCCTGATGCTTTTTCAAATGTCCCAGTTCACCGCTTGAGAGCCTGGACTCCTTCACTTCACCGAATGACAGCTGAACGGCTTCGTAACCGTCGCGCTCCTTGGTCTTAATGGCAACCACTCGGCATGGACCAGCCTCAATGACCGTCACTGGCTCTAGAACGCTCTCATCATAAATTTGGGTCATCCCCAACTTTTTACCTAACAATCCGTTTGTCATGGTCTTCCTGTCAGCTCAAAAAAGGTCGAGACTTTAAACCCTCAGAGCTTAATCTCCACATCTACACCAGCCGCCAAATTGAGCTTCATCAATGAGTCCATGGTCTCCGGCGTAGGCTCCATGATATCCAACAGACGCTTGTGCGTACGAATCTCAAATTGTTCGCGGGACTTCTTATCCACATGAGTCGAACGCTGCACGGTGAATTTCTCAATTCGAGTCGGCAATGGGATAGGCCCGACAACCCGCGCACCGCTACGCCTGACCGTCTCCACAATCTCCACCACCGACTGATCAAGCACGCGATAATCAAAACCACGCAACCTGATACGAATTCTTTGATCGACTTTCACGCTCAACTCCTCACATGCCGGCCAACAGACCAGGACATCCTAAGCTAGAATTTCCGTAACGACGCCCGAGCCGACAGTCTTGCCGCCTTCGCGGACGGCGAACCGCAACCCCTGATCCATCGCAATCGGGCTGATCAATTCGCCCGTCACCGTGACGTTATCGCCC